>NZ_AHZV01000130.1 GCF_000250735.1 Anaerophaga thermohalophila str. Valhall | reverse complement strand
TTTATGAATAATGCAGGTTAAATCAAATCTTTCATTTAAAAATCTAACGGTCTATGTTATGAAGGAAAGCTATTTATTTAAGAACTTTCTTAAGGTACCTTTCATACACCTCATGGTTCCGGATCACCAGCTTCTCGGTTTCAAGATAGGCAGTTTCCTCATCATTGACCTCAACAGCAGCAAGAATTTTCTTCTGGGCATCCATCGTAAACTCCTTCTCCCCTTCAACGTTGGCATAAATAAAAATTCTCATTCTGGGCAAAAGCGAATAAATTGGTTCCAGACTGATGATAATGATGGGATTACCGGTTGCTTTGGCCAGATTCATGTGAAAGCGATTGATGGTATCCACTTCCTGCTGCGTATTGTCAGGATCGCAGCGTTCAAGATCGGAAATGTTTTCAAACAAAATTTTCAAATCTTCTTCAGTACGGTTACGAGCTGCCAGACGGGATATCTCGGGTTCAAAAATGCGGCGAACTTCAATGATCTGGGAAATAAGATTAGAATCAAAACTCAAATCATAATAAAGATTCAAAGACTTAATGGCATCTTCTATCTTTATCTCAGAAACATACATTCCGCTGCCTTTTCTGATTTCAATAAGACCCCGGGCATTGAGGCGACGAAGTGCTTCCCTGAGCGCTGTACGACTTACACCAAAAAGTTCGCAAAGCTCTTTTTCGGAAGGAAGTTTGGCTCCCTGCAACAATTTTTTCTGCCGGATAGCCTCCTCGATCTTTCTTTCGATTTTCTGACTCAAGGTCTGAGTCGTCCCTATTTTACTAAATATCTCGTCCATGTATCCGTCTTAAAATATTTAAACTATACAATACAAATATAGACTTTTTCTTCCTTTTTGGAAGATTTCAGTAATAACTTTTAATTTTGAAATATATCATACATGTTAAAGTAATAAAACAAAACGCTTGAACGACAACGTTTCCCTTTTCACAGAAGAGTTAAACAATGCATTATTGGATAATTAGTGCGTGTCTACAAATTCACAAAAAAT
>NZ_AHZV01000131.1 GCF_000250735.1 Anaerophaga thermohalophila str. Valhall | reverse complement strand
AGCAGTGATATAATATGTAAGATATAAGATGATTCATTAGTATATAATTTACTTAGGACTTGCTGAAAAACAATGAAAGAGCTATTTCTGAACAGACACACATATTGTAAAAATTTTTGCGAGTTTGTGGACAAGCACTAAATAGGGTTGCTGACCTTTTCAGCAGCCCCTACTTAAATTTTTGGCCTAATGGAACTCGCATGCAAGCATTTATACATATTCTGTTTGTGGAACATTTGGTTTGCAATTTATACAAAAGTTTAACGGAGTATTGTTTTATTCATGTTATGTTTTTGTTCACAAATAATTCCCAAATTACCGGAGCAGACAGGGACAATTTATGGCAATCTTTGTCATGCTTTTTTCTTATAGCACCTGGTTTCTTGAACAACTTTTAAAAATTGTTATCTTTGTCATGCCCCTTTTATGAAATATCAGAAATCAGATCGTGCTTAATTCTTTCTTTATACAGATATAACTGGATGTTCCCGGAGTTTGAAAAAAGACAGACTTCTTTGAATAACAGCACCATAACAGCACCCACTTCCATTGTAATTTGCTGGTGGCATGAGTGACTGAGTAACTGTATTCTAACGTGCTGAAGTTTAGTTTTTATGGACAAGAAATATGTATCCTTAAAAGATTTGGCTGAAGAGTTGAATGTTTCAGTATCAACCGTTTCTCGGGCATTGAAAGACCATCCCGATATTAGTTTTGAGATGCGACAACGTGTGAAGGAATTGGCAGAGATGCGACATTACTCTCCCAATCCGCTGGCCATGGGACTTCTCAAGCAGGAAACCAGGATGATTGGCGTAATTATACCTGATATCATCACTCATTTTTATGCGTCAATTATTGCCGGGATAGAGAGTGTAGCAAGGGAGAACGGTTATTTTGTTTTGATATCCAGTTCGAACGAATCTACCCAGAAGGAAATTGAATCGGTTGAAAATCTTTTAAAGGCAAGGGTTGAAGGGTTTATTGTTTGTTTGAGCAAACAGACAACAAGTTATGATCATTTTAAGGGTTTACTAAAAAGAAATATTCCATTGGTTTTTTTCGATCGGACCTGCCTTGAAAATGAAGTTTCATGTGTCACTGTGGATAACAGGGAGGCCTCACGGAAAGTTGTTCATCATTTTTATCAGCAGGGTTATCGAAGGGTTGCTTTTATTTCCGGGCCGGATTATTTAAACATTTCGAAAGAGCGAATTGCAGGTTACTATGACGGATTGAATGATTGTAATCTACAAATTGATCCCGAGTTGTTGGTAAAATGTGATCTTAGTACCGATTCTGCAAGGGCAGCGATGAACAGGTTATTAAGTTTGTCAAATAGACCGGATGCTGTTTACGGGATCAATGATTTTGTTGTTTTTGCTGCTATGAAGGAAATAAGAAAACATAATCTGGAAGTACCCAATGATATTGGATTGGTTGGCTTTACTGATGAATTTCATGCAACTGTGGTGACACCTGAACTTACCTCGATAGTTCATCCCACCTTTCAGATTGGAGAAAGTGCTGCCAGGCTTTTTATAGATCAAACAGAACGCGGCAGAATGCCTCAAATGGTGATACTGAAAACTGAGCTGAAAGTTAGAGAATCTTCTGTGTTGAAGGGACAGCCTCGTTAACCTGATTTATTCGTATGATTTTTATTTCAAGAGTTCGGTCTGAAAAGCGTCCTTATTGCCTTGATTTTGACATAAATATACCTTTTTATACCATACTCACATATCGTTAGAATATAAGTAATTTAGTTAGCAGTTTTTAGTCAATGGTGAATAAGGGATAATTTGTCGACAGGCAGAAGTTTAAAAGGCAGAAGTATGGAGCAGAGGGCTAAGGGCAGAGAGGTAAGGGCAGAGAGGTAAGGGCAGAGGGCAAAGTGCAGAGGGCAAAGTGCAGAGAGGTAAGTGTAGGGAGCATGACCACGAGGGTATCTAAGAATTATTTTCTTTAGACACCCTCGTGAAGTTTTCCTTTTTATTTTTTCAATACAAAGCCTCCATTGGGTTGTACAGTGATATTCATTACTCCGTTTTCCGGTATTTCAGCGGTTTCCATATAAGGAGTGCCATCTCTTTTGTCGTTATACAAAGTTACTTTTTGTCCTGCCAGCGTGGGCAGTTTAAGTGATAACTTTTTTGCTTCTTCTTCAGCATTTACACCGGCAATGTACCACTGGAGGCCTTTGCGACGGGCAAGGACGCTGTATTTACCCGGGTAACCGTCTATGAAACGAGTTTCATCCCAGGTGGTTGGAATGTTTCGTAAAAACTCCAGTTCAAAAGCCGGGACATCGGTCAGGTTGTTTGGGGTGAGTGCAAAAAACTGAACAGGATTTTGAAAAAGTACACCTGTTGCCAGTTGAAATACATCCGTAGTCAATCTTTTCTGTCCTTCTTTGTTTCCTTTGTTCAGATACTTATTCAGGATAACGCCTCCAAACTCCATACTCGCTACTGAATTACGGATAAAGGGATGGAGGGCAGCGTAGACGGCTTCTTTTTCTCGTACATCCTGTACGAAAACAAGCATTTCAGAGGCAAGCACGGCTTCACAACCAATAAAATTAGGAAACATCCGTTCCCAGCCACGGGGAAGAGTAGCGCCGTGGAAGTTTACCATGAGGCCATAATCATTGGCATCGGACAAAATGTTTTCATAAAGACGCATGGTTTCCTGCTTGTCACCACCCAGAAAATCCACTTTCAGACCTTTCACCCCGACTTCTTTCAGCCATTTCATTTCTTTTTTGCGGGCTATGGAAGTGTTCATTTTATTCAACGGAGTCTGGAATGCATCGTTGGCGGAGCC
The DNA here is from genome assembly GCF_000250735.1 of Anaerophaga thermohalophila str. Valhall. Lineage (GTDB taxonomy): Bacteria > Bacteroidota > Bacteroidia > Bacteroidales > Marinilabiliaceae > Anaerophaga > Anaerophaga thermohalophila_A. The sequence continues at coordinate 4,965 of NZ_AHZV01000131.1, read as the reverse complement.
ATTTGAATTGTACCACAAGAATACACCTACATCTTTGCCGGCTGCATAATTGATAAGCTCTTCCATTCTTTCGTATCCGATATTGGTGTCCCACCATGCGTCTATCAGAATATATTCGAAATCCATGGCCGCAGCCAGATCAATATATTTGACCTGATCGGAATAATTCATACTGTTGTCCTGCCAGATGATCCAGCTCCAGGTACTGCGTCCGAAGTGGTAATCCCGGGATGGCTCATAAAGCGGGTCTACTACGTCCCATGGGATGGTGGTTTCCACGATTGGTTGTAAAGTTTTGCCTACAGTAATGGTTCTCCACGGGGTCACTCCCGGAAGCCCCAACTGGGCACCTGAACTCCCAAACCCGTTGTTCTGGGCCGGATTGGGATAGTCAACCGAAAACAAACCATTGTTGTATTTGCTTAGATGAGAGGCACAATAGAGGCTTCTGACACCGGTTTCTGAAAGCAGCACCCAACCATTGTCGTCTACCCTGAAAAGGCCCGGGAAAACATATCCTTCATTCGATAAATTGCTGTCAATCGGAACATCCGTTTCATATCCGCTTTCGTAACTGGGGGAAGTACGCGCAAATCCCTCCATAGGACGCATCATTGGAGAAAGGAAGGATTTGGTGTTATCAGGAAACCGATAGCCGGTTGTTTCTTTTTCTACCACGCAGACTCTTGTATCTCCCCATTTGGGCAGTTCATAGCGAAATGCAATGTTGTTGTTGCTCACCTGAAACAATACAAATATCGGTTTGTCTTCGGCATTGGAGAATGTGCACTTCAGGGTGTTGGCTTCATATTTCACGAAAGAGTGCTTGATTTTTGCCTGAACGTATTCTTTTTTTATCTTTTCGGTGGAAGACTCAACAAAACTCATATTGCTATGAAAATCACCTTCGTTGGTAATTAATCCAAGGGGTGAGTTCTCCAGAATTTCTTCTCCCTGATAAGAGACTGAATAAACGGGACTTCCGTTTTCAACAGACACGTTAAGTTTTAGGTGCCCGTCGGGGCTTTCTGTATTTGCAACCTGTTGCGCTGAAATACCAGTCGACAACAGGAAGCAGCAAATGGTTAAAAATGTGATAATTTCTTTTTTCTTGAATAACCCATGATGTAAGTTTTATTTTCAGACAATAGAGGTACTATAACTATTGAATACTGAATGTTGATGTTTTTTGTTGGTTCTGGCTTGTCCACGTCAGGTTTTTGGTTAATTCTTCAGATAGATATTTCAGTATTATATGAATTATCTTAAATTTTAAATCTAATAATTTGATAATCTACCGTTTCAATACAGATAACATCTTGTCTCCATATCTTTTGTCCCAATATCCTGTATCCTTCGGCGGTGAAATGCAAACCATCGGGTTGTCCGGGACATCCTTCGGATGAGATGACATACGAATTTCTTAGCACTTCCGGAAGTTGGTTAATGAATTGACTAAATGCCGCGCATTTTCCGCCATATTTAGCACTTAAAGTTTCACCTGCCAGCAAAGGTACTTCTTGAGGATTCAAATTTAAGTCGCTCATAAGGTTGTCATAAATGGCTTTAACTTTACGTGTCCAGAGGGTATCATTGGGATTGGATTCTCCCTGATGCAAAAGAATGCCTTTGATGACTCCGTCTTTTTGTGCCAGTTTGGCCAATTCTACTAAGCGACCATAAGGATTTCCTCCATAATTAGCAATCCATCCTTGCATCCAGTCTGGTGCAGAATCCACATAAGTTTGATAATTGTCTTTATCGAACAGTTCAATTTTACATCCCCCGACGGATACGTTGATAACCCCGACTTTGATGTCTTTCGGGAGATTTTCCACCATGGTTCTTCCGAAATAATCGGCTGGGGAGAGCCCGGCATTACAATCGGCCAGGGGAGGAGTAGCTGTGTACCACTTGCCTTTTTCCCTGTTCAGGTCTGGGCAATCCATCGCGCTCATTACCTTAAAACGCGGATCGACAACAGAGTCCTGTGCTTCAGCTTTGGCAGCACCTGCCATGTTGGACTGGCCGAAGCAGAGATATACCTGGAAATCGGATTTGTCGGTTTGCTTTTCAGAACATGAGGAAAGCATTGTGGCCAGCGTCAGGATGGAAAGTAGTGATATGAGTTTCATCCGTATAAAATTTTTGGAGTGTCGTACCATCTGCAAAAATCAAAAGTTTTATCCGATTAGATTTCTAAAGATGGTACGACACTGTATAGTTATTGATTAACAACTCTTTTGTTTGGGGATTCGTTCCCAAACAAATAGGAATCTTCATATCCACCGAAATCAACCACAATTTTTTCGAATACAATGCCCGGATCCATTGGTGTCAATGTGAGAATATGTTTTCCATCCGAAGTTTCCGGAACCTGCAGGTCAACTTTTTTCTCGATTACACGCCTGGCCACTGTCGGGTAAAACACTGTGTAAATATTTTCGGGCTTTTCGTTAAGGTTCCTGTTGAAGTTGATAACCTTCTCTTCCGCACCGTCAATGCCAACTTTATATCTGTGACCTTCAAGTCGTTTAAATGCCAGGGTAGATTTGACCACCACATGAACGTTTACAGAACTCACATCTTCAGGTAACTCCATTTTATATGAAATGGAAGCACCATCCACTGGTTCGGAATAAGGCATTACTGCTATTCCGCCCAATGTTCGACCTGCATGGGGGATTACCGTCCATTCTGCATTTTCGGCATCTTTCAGTTTATAATAGTGAGGTGCTTCGATGGAAATAAAACCATCTTTTGGAGAAAAAACATAATTGCCAACAGCTTTTTCCGGGTTTTTAATGCGGTGTATTTCAGGAAGTTTGTCGGCCGGGAAGTTGTCGTTCCAGGAAGTATAGCCGATTTTTTTCTGCGACATCATGTTTTTCCACTTTCCGCCGGACATCACGTTGTTGTAGTCGTAACTCAGTGCCTTGTCTCTTTCAAAAGCCTTTTCCACTTTTTCGGCCCAGAAGTTGGCACGTGGGTTGTTTTCGGCATAAAGCTTATGGTTCATGGCCTGGGCGTAATACATTTCGTAGAGATTCGCCATGGCCTGGACGGGGTAAAGAATGAGTTGTTTGTAGGCATCCCTGTAATCCGTTTCCAGGCTTAAATACTGACGCAGGGCTTCTGCTTCCAGTTTCAGGTATTCATCAGAGACCTTTTTCCACTCGCCGGTTTCAAGATTATAGGTATGACGGTCGAGCATTTCCGGTGTTACGCGTCCGTTGTACTTGCTGTAAAGGTTTAGTATGCGTGCAGCTTCGTCGGCCTGCTCTTCACCAAATTGCTGTGCACAAAATGCCCGGGGATGCTCCATCAGATTGTCCGCTTGATAGCGGGTAGGTTCCCATGCCATGTCCATAAACAATGTTATGGGATATTCCATGGGTTTCAGATCACCTACATTTACCACCCATAATTTGTCAACACCATAATCGTACGTCAGCTGCAATTGCTCCCATGCATGCTGAATGGGGGTTACATTAAGCCATTTGGAGTTTCGTGGGGCCCCCACATAATCAAAATGATAGTACATTCCCCAACCTCCCGTGTGTTTTAGCTCTTCTTCGTTGGGCAAACGCCTGACATTGCCCCAGTTGTCGTCAGCCAACAGAATGATAACATCATCGGGGACACGCATTCCCTTATCGTAATAATCGAGTACTTCCTTGTACAGGGCCCACACCTGCGGTGTTTCCTCTGCAGGACGGCCGGTTACCTCTTCAATGATTTTACGCTGGTTTTTTACCACTCTTTCCAGCAGTTCCACGTTAGTCTCTTCCGACATGGCCTCATCGCCGTCACCGCGCATTCCAATGGTGATAAGATCTTCAGTATCTTTAACACGCTCAATTCCTTCGCGGAAGAATTCATCAATTACTTCCTGGTTGGTTGAGTAATTCCAGGCACCATATTCATCACGGTTGCGGGCCCATTCCTTATGGTTACGTGCCATAGGTTCGTGATGAGAAGTTCCGATTACTATCCCCATTTCATCGGCGACCTTGCTGTTCATCGGGTCGTCGGCATAGAAAGCCCAACTCCACATGGCCGGCCACAGAAAGTTTCCTTTCAGGCGGAGTATCAATTCAAATACGCGAGTATAGAAGCGATGATCGCCATAATCGGTTCCATACCGGTGTTTTACCCATCCGGTAAGACTTGGAGCTTCGTCATTTAAAAATATTCCGCGGTATTGTACGGCGGGTTCTCCATCGGTATAAGTTCCGGGTTTTACGAAAACGTTTTCTTTCTTTTTTATCGGCACATCGGCCCACCAATACCAGGGGGAAACGCCCATTTGTTCCGACAGATCGTAAATACCATAGATGGTTCCCCTTCGGTCGCTACCGGCAATTACCAAAGCTTTTTCGATGCCCGGCAATGGATTTTTGACGGTTTTGATGATGAATTTTTCCCACTTGCCCTTCAATTCATTGGTCTCAATGACCTTTTTGGAAACAAGTTTGTCGATCAGTTTACTTTGACCGAGTGTTCCCGCGATGATGACATTTTTTGCCGCTGAAGCCTTATCTGTGTTTAGTACAGGCTTGACACCGGTAACTTTAAGGATATCATCCTGCAAGTCGTTAAACGCCCTTATGACACCGGGATCATCCTTTGAATCAATCAGCATTTGTGCTGCTTCTCCTTTTTCGGCAATAACAAAATCTCCATCACTCTTATCTTCTGAAATATATTTAGTGTCATTTGCTGCATTTGCAAAAACAGCATTAATACAAAATAGTGTCAGAATGAGTGATGTTCGAATAATCTTTATTTTTGTCCTCATTATGAAATGGTTAATTAGTGCCTGTCCATAAAGTACCATTTGCTGTGTTATGCTCGCCGCCAAAATCCTCATTTACGAAAAGTAAACTCCGGTTTTGGCGGCTTCGCAAGCCTTGCAACTGGTACTTTCTGAACAGACACACATATTGTAAAAAATTTTTGCGA
>NZ_AHZV01000132.1 GCF_000250735.1 Anaerophaga thermohalophila str. Valhall | reverse complement strand
CAATGGAAAATAAATTTGAAAAAGGTCGCTGACTTTTTCAGCAACCTCTAAATACATTATTCCATGCTTGCAAGAGCCATCTTATATCTTGTATCTAAAAATCTAACGATCTAACGATCTATTAGTCGTTACAATAATAAAAAAAGAAAATGAAGTGCAACGAATTCCATAACCAACTGGCATCAATCCGGGAAAAAGGTCAGCTCACCCGGGAAATGATGCAACACATGGAGACCTGTTCTTCATGCAGCGAGATGTATGCCCGGACGCAGTCTCTGTTTGATGTTATAGCAGAAGAAAAAGCCGAAAAAGTATCTCCGTTTATCAATACCCGCATTTTGGCACAAATTGAAAAACAGGAGAAAAGAGTATGGCTGGCAAGACCTGCAATTGTGTCGTTAATGTCAGTATTTATAATGGTTTTAGGCTTTTTTACCGCCGGCATCTTCAACAACCAAAATCAGGTGGCATCCGATTCGACTGAGATTATTGCATCGGAATACTATTTTTCTGACAACCCGGGTTCTCAATTAGAAGAAATATGGCTTAATTCGTACGTGTATGAATAAAAAAACAACCATAGCAACCATTATCATTCTTGTTGCAGCTTTTGCTGCAGGATGGGGTTTATTCCAATGGTTTAACACAACATCCGGGCAGAAAGAAACTATTTTCAGGCAGGAAGTAACTTATTCCGATACTTCGTCTGCAAACAATACAACACCTGGCCCGGGATTTCTCCAAATGGTTAATATTCTGGACTTTTCGGAAGAACAAGCACGCGCTTTTTCCAAAATCGAAAGCAGGTATCGCCAAAAAATGGCAAAATATACGGCTCAACTCGACAGTATTGATCTGGCCATTCTTGAAGAAGTAAAAAAAGAAAAACCCGACCGTGAAAAACTCGATTCTCTGGCAGCCCGCGCCGGAGAAATACAATACGCACTGAAAAAGGCAACCAGCGAACATTTTCTCCAGGTCAGAAATTTATGTACACCAAAGCAACAGGAGCGATTTATGCAGGTTATTTCCGATCTTGATCGTTATCGCCGCGGGCGAGGCTTCGGAAACGGGCCCGTACAAGGCCGGGGACAAAGAGGGCAGAGAAGAGGATGGAGAAACAGGTAACGGAGTCTGAAAAGCGGCCGAATTAAATCAGATATTATAAAAATCGTCCCCCCGACGATATCAAACATTTCATCAAAAATCAAATAAAACATTACTTTTTAGTGCGTGTCTATAAACCAGCAAGAATTTTCACAATATGAGTGTCTGTTCAGAAAGTGTTGGTTGCAAGGCTTGCGAAGCCGCCAAAAACGGAGTTTACTTTTCGTAAATGAGGATTTTGGCGGCGAGCGTAACACAGCAAATGGTACTTTACGGGCAGACACTTTATAAAACCTTTGCGTCATAGCGTCTCTGCGTTTAAGCATTTAGGCTTTTAACTTTTTCAGCCCTGTCTTTTATTATCTTCAGCCGTTGTTGGTATCTTTGCGTGACGATTGATATAAAATGGAACATGAAGCCTTTAATACCACCGCGATAAATCTGCCAATTAATGAAATCATTCCCGATGTCAGAAAAACACTGACAAAGGAAAACACACTCATTATCGGGGCTCCCCCCGGGGCTGGTAAGAGTACCATACTTCCGCTTGCTCTTTATAATGAGTCGTGGCTTCAGGGCAAAAAGATCATCATGCTTGAGCCGCGCCGGATGGCAGCACGTGCCATTGCGACACGGATGGCCTCTCTCCTCAACGAAAAGGTTGGCGAAACCATCGGATACCGCATTCGTTTCGAAAATAAAATAAGCCGGGAAACACGCATTGAGGTAGTCACCGAAGGCATCCTTACACGTATGCTGCAATCCGACAATGCCCTGGAAGAAACAGGAATGGTAATATTCGATGAGTTTCACGAACGCAGCCTGTTTGCCGACCTTGCCCTGGTATTGACACGAGAATCGCAACAGGTTCTTCGCCCCGATTTGCGACTGATCGTTATGTCGGCAACACTCAATATGCCACAGCTCACGAAAATTCTCAACGCGCCGGTCATTGAGAGCAAAGGTAAACAGTACCCGGTAGAAATCGTTCACACCGGCGCACGGGATATTTCTTTAATTCCCGAAAATGTAGTTCAGGCTGTATCTGCCGCGATAAAAAATGACCAGGGTGATATTCTGGCATTTCTTCCCGGTGAAGCTGAAATACGACGGTGCGAAGAACTTTTAAAAAACAATCTTACAGGCGTATCCATTCATCCGCTTTACGGTCAGCTGCCACCAAAAGCACAGCTGGCCGCCATATTACCACATCCAAAAGGAAAAAGAAAAGTAGTACTGGCCACATCCATCGCCGAAACCAGCCTTACCATTGAAGGGGTATCTGTTGTTGTTGACAGCGGCTACGGCCGTACCCTGCGCTTTGATCCGGGGACAGGACTATCGCGCCTGACAACCATAGAGATCACACGTGATGCTGCCGATCAGCGGGCAGGACGTGCCGGTCGTCTGGGACCGGGGAAATGCTATCGTCTGTGGTCGATTGCGGATGACCACAAAATGAAAGAACACCGTTTGCCGGAAATTGAAGAATCCGATCTGGCGCCTGCAATGCTCGATCTTGCCCGCTGGGGTATTACCGATCCGTATACACTAAACTGGCCTACGCCACCCCCTGAAAATCACGTGAATGAAGCCATCGAAACTTTGCAAAATCTGGGTGCAACCGAAAACAAAAGGATTACATCACATGGCAAAGAAATGGCAGCCCTCCCCTGTCATCCACGCATTGCTCACATGTTGCTGACGGCTAAAGAATCGGGACATCTGCCGCTGGCAGCCGATCTGGCGGCCATCCTCGAAGAACGCGATCCAATGCCACGCGAAACAGGAATCGACATAACCCTTCGTATTGAAGAATTACGAAGGCAACGCCGGGAAAAATTCAATAACAAACGTTGGAATCAGATCATAAAAGTGGCCGAACAGTACAACAAAATGTTCGGTAGCAAACCCGATAATACCCCTTTCAATCCTTATGAAGCAGGGCTTCTATTGGTACATGCCTATCCGGAGCGAATCGCCTCCGCCCGGCCGGGAAATGAAGCCCGATTTCAGCTTTCAAACGGACATTATGCCATAGCCTCCCACAACGACGATCTGGCACACGAACAATGGCTTTCGGTAGCTCACCTGGATGCCCGCGACGGAATGGGTAAAATTTTCCTGGCCGCTCCGTTAAATCCCGCCGATTTACAACCTCTTGTAAAAACGTCATCTACCATTACCTGGGACTACCGTAAAGGCGGTTTGCTGGCAACTGAAGATATGCGCATCGGTAGTCTCGTTCTGAAATCGAAAGATATCAAAAACCCTGATCCCGAACTGGTTATAAGGGCCGTCTGCAAAGCAATTCAGAAAGACGGTGACAAATTGCTTGATTTTAACAGCGATGTAATTCAGTGGCAAAACCGGGTAATGAGTTTGCGTAAGTGGCGTCCCAAAGAAAACTGGCCGGATGTGTCCACCGAAAATCTTTTTGACACCTGTTATGATTGGCTTTCGCCTTACCTTTTAGGAATAAAACGCAATGAGGAGCTAAAAAAAATCGACCTTCTCAGCGTGTTACATCATCACCTTTCGCCTGATAAACAAACCGCACTGGAGCGCCTCGCCCCCCAAAGAATAAAAGTACCGAGCGGCTCTCATATAAAACTCAACTATCAGCCCGACGGTTCTGCACCGGTTCTGGCCGTTCGTCTTCAGGAAATGTTCGGACTGGCCGATACGCCAAGGATCAATGACGGGACAACACCCGTGTTGCTTCATCTTCTGTCTCCGGGCTTTAAACCGGTACAGGTAACATCCGATTTACAAAGTTTCTGGAACAACACTTATTACGAAGTTAGAAAAGAACTCAAAAACCGCTATCCAAAACATGTGTGGCCGGACGATCCCTGGAAAGAGTCGGCTGTTCGCGGAACCAGGCGGAAGAATAAGTGATGTTGCGGAACGTCTTTAAAAAACAACGCATTTTTCGAATAATTCCGTTGGTACGGCTTTCTGTGTAAGAAATTACCGCTCGCCTATGCAGATTTGCTCTGCAAAGAAATCCGCATCAACGGAGTAAAGACCCCTTACAGAAGGGGTAATGACCCCTTATGGAAGGGGTAACGACCCCTTATTGGAGGGGTAACGACCCCTTATGGAAGGGGTAACGACCCCCTATGGAAGGGGTAACGACCCCCTATGGAAGGGGTAACGACCCCCTATGGAAGGGGTAATGACCCCCTTTGGAAGGGGTAACGACCCCTTATGGAAGGGGTAATGACCCCCTTTGGAACGGGTAATCACCCCTTACAGAACGGGTATGACTCAACGTTAGTGCAAATAAATGAGTAATTAGGAACCAGGCTCAATACAGCATAAAACTCGTTGTGAGCAAATCCTTATTAAACATTTCCCCTTCATTTCAGGTTAAAAGAAAAAACAACCTGAGAAAAAATAAATATGGAATTAGGTATCGGAATGTTTGGTGATCTCACCTACAACGAAAAGCAAAAAAAATTTCAACCGGCCGGTGAACGACTAAAAGAAATGGTGGAACAGGTAAAACTGGCCGACGAAGCGGGTCTTGACAGTTTTGTTTTGGGAGAGCATCATCGCCCCGATTATGCGGTATCTTCAACCGAAATAGTTTTGTCGGCCTTATCTTCCGTGACTAAAAAAATTAAACTTGCCAGTGGTGTTACGGTACTAAGCTCGGCCGATCCGGTAAAAGTTTTCCAGGATTATGTTACACTCGATTTGCTTTCTGACGGCCGGGCAGAAATCATTGCCGGACGTGGCAGTTTTACCGAATCATTCCCTCTCTTTGGATATAATTTACAAGACTATAACGAACTGTTTGAAGAAAAACTGGATTTATTGCTCAAACTGAACCGGGAAGAAACCGTATCATGGAAAGGTAAATTCAGACCTCCGCTTGAGCAGCAAACCGTTTATCCAAGACCCGAAAGACAGCTGCCTGTATGGATTGCCGTTGGCGGTACTCCCGAGTCGGTATTACGGACAGCACGGCTGGGTTTGCCCATAATGTTTGCCATTATCGGGGGCAGACCTGTGCAATTTAAGCCTCTTATTGAATTCTACAAAGATGAATACAAGAAACACGGGCACGATCCTGAAAAGATGCAGGTTAGGGTTCATTCCCACACTTTTGTAGCAGATTCCGCAGACGATTTACTTGATAATTATTTCCCGGGTTATGCAGCACAAATGGATCGTATCGGTAGTTCCCGCGGCTGGATGCCTTATACCAAACGTCAGTTTATTGACGGACTCAGCCCTGAGGGTGCATTATACATGGGCGATGCTGCTGAAGTTACCGACAAAATTCTCAAAACCATTGAAATATTTGGCCTAACAAGGTTTATAGCTCATATCGATGTGGGCGGGCCTACTCATAAACAACTGATGAAAACAATTGAATTATTTGGAACCAAAGTTGTTCCGGAAATACGGAAAGCTTTAACCTGAATTATTCATAAATTTTCTATTACAATGTCCAACTATCGGCGAAATACAAGCGTCCTCAATAAAACCGGCTCGAAAATAATTCATTATTTCCTTCTCCGGTTTTATCTGTGGTTGATTCTATTTCTTGATATTTGAACATCTCATCACGAAAACGTATGAATAAATCAGCTTTAAAAAAATGAGTCATCTTCTAAAATCCGGTTGAGTCGATGAATTTAACCGGCTTTATTCCCATTCATTGTCTTCAGTCCGTCAATGGCATCCACATGAATGGTCACACCAATCGCATATTTTTCCTCCACCCGGGCTTCATATTCGCTCGCAATATTGTGCGCTTTTGACAAGCTGTAATTGCCCGGCAAACGAATATGAAAAACCAGCTCGGAGTGGTTGCCGTAATGATGAATCTTAAAATCGTGCGGGTCCAGAAACAAATTGCCATTAATATCGTGACCAATGGACTCAATTTCACGTCTCATATCCGTTTCAATATTTTCTCCCAACAAAACACTTATCGTCTCTTTCATTATCCCATAGGTGGTATAAAATATCATCAATGAAACGAAAACGCCCAGGACGCTGTCCACCCACCAAAGTTTTCCGCCGATGAATATCCCGGCCAATATTACGACACTGGATATAGCGTCTGATCTGTGATGCCAACCATCGGCTTTAAGCGAATTAGAATTTAATTTATTCCCGATGATTATTGAATAACGGGCCATTATTTCTTTTATCACAACCGAAGCCACAGTTACCCATATAGCTACGGGCCCGTAATTAAAAACAGCCCGTTCCCTGAATTTGATCACGGATTCGGATAAAAAATTAAACCCTACAACCGCCAGTAAAATACCAACGACAAGAGATGCTATAAGTTCGGCCCTGCCGTGACCAAAAGGATGCTTTTTGTCGGCCGGAATAATCGAAACCTTTAAACCCAAAAGAACTGCCAGCGAAGAAACAGAATCGAAAAGCGTATGCCAGGCATCGGCCAATAGTGCAACAGAGTTGGAAACAACACCAGCCCAGTATTTCACTGCAAACAAAGCAATATTTAAAAAAATGGATGCCCAGGTAGCAATGATGCCTTTTTTTGTCTTCATCAGTATAAAATATATCTGAATTATAGGTTTTCGCAGCTTTCCCAAACAGACGGGTCTTTCAGGAAGAACTCAACTTCAATAATTTATACATCCTTTGTTTTCGGATAGGAAACGTAACACAGTAAATGGTACTTTATGGACAGATACTATTTAGTACGTGTCTATAAACTCCCAAAAAATTTTTACAGTATGTGTGTCTGTTCAGAAAGTGTCATTTTCAAGGCTTGCGAAATCCGAAAATACGGAGTTTACTCATCGTAAATGAGTAATTTTCGGACGAGCATAACACAGTAACTGGCACTTTATGGACAGACACTATTTAGTGCTCGTCTTTTATCGGATTTTTATCAACCGGAAACCCTTCCTCACTCCACTCTTCATATCCTTTCTTTAAATGGAATAAATGAGTAAAGCCTCTTTTTTTAAGAATTTTCATGACCGTTTGGGAACGTTCCCCATACTCGCAATATATCAGCAGCGGGATATCCTTATCAAAATCTTTAACCAAATCAAGAAGCACTTCTTTTTCGCCGGCATAAACAGCTCCCGGAATGCGGTCTTTAACAAACTCTTCATAAATTCTCACATCCAGAACAACGGCATTGTTACATGTATCCAGGATGGAAAAGAACTCACTGCAAGATATATTTTGTTGACAAAACAAAGGTACACAACCTGTACTAATCAACAATATAAAAAACAAAGCTCGCCTCATCAGTAATAGATCGTTAGATTTTTAGACTTAAGATATGAGATGACTAATATAATATTGATATACTTAATTTTAGTAAGCAAAACTTCTCATTCTCAAACAGCTGGTTGATAGTAATTGCAGCGGAACTCGTTCATTAGTATATAATTTACTTAAGTTATTGGCCGAATGTAACCCGCATGTGAGTATTATACCTGTTCTTGTTGTGGTAAACCTTGTTATATTTGTTCATCTTAAATCTTAAATCTAAATATCTAATCATCTATTAAAGTAAACCTTGCCATGACTGTTTCATCATTCCAAAATAAAAAGGTCTTCAATTATTGCATCAATAACAAACCAGCCTTTGCGGGTACCGTAAATATATCCGTCGCTTTTTTCAAGAAATTCTTTTTGAATCCATTTATTAATATCGGGTTCAATTCGGTTCCAGTAACTTTCAAAATTCTTTTTAACTTCATCAACATTCATTCCTTTACTGGTTCTCAGGCGCAACATCAGGTATTCATTAAAACGGTCTTTAAGGGTTAAAGTTTCGCAAGATATTCCTGCAGAAAATCCTTGTTTTATATACTGATTTAAATCGGATTTGTTCCAGTATCTTTTTGTGCCGTCGAAGGAATGAGCTGCGGGACCGGCTCCAAGATAAGGTACATTATCCCAATACGCGGTATTATGCCTTGAGTAAAGACCATTTCTGCAAAAATTGGAAATTTCATAGTGTTCGAATCCCATTTCTGCAGCTTTGTCGTGCAGAGCCCAAAATATCTTTTCACTTTCCGAATCGTCGGGTTCCGAAAGTCTGTTTTGACGCTTAAGTTTACCGAATTGTGTTCCCGGCTCGATGGTAAGATGATAAGCCGAAAGATGCTGAACCGGATAGTTGCTTAATATATCCAGGTTGGATAAAAAAGTCGAGCCATCCGACCAGGGGAGACCATAAATTAAATCAATGCCTACATTTTCAAAACCGGTCTGGAAAACCCACTCAAGTGAACGCCGGCTCTGCATCGCATCATGTCGTCGCCCCATTTTCTGCAGATCAACATCGTAAAAACTCTGAACACCAATACTCAGACGGTTTATACCGGTTTTACGAAGTGCTTTTAAGTATTCGGGACTTAAATCATCGGGATTAACCTCTAAAGTAATCTCGGCATTGTCGGCTACAGGAAAATTTTTCGATATGGTATTTAAGATATTATCAATACTTTTCTCCGAAAAAAGACTTGGTGTTCCTCCTCCAAAATAAATGGTTTGCAAATTATTCTTTCTACTCCCGAAAAAATGCCTTCTGTCTCTTAATTCTTCCAAAAGCTTTTCAATATATTGTTCCCTGTAAAGAAGCTTTGTACTTTTGAAAAAATCACAATAACTGCAACGGGTTTTACAAAATGGAATATGTATATAAATTCCGGACATGATTGAAAACGAAATTATTGATAAGAAAAATCGCGAAAGCCGCGCCAACTCTTAAAATGTTCCACGTGAAACATTCTGAAACAGTAAGTTATCAACAATTATTAACCGGTTATCAACAATTTTATCAACATGAATAAAACGCTGAAACACATTGTAAATTATAAGTTTACAATAATCACCTTACTCACTATTCTGTTTTTAAGTCTTTCATCGGGCGAAAATATCAACAAACCCTGGTTTTTAAAATTTGAAAATTCCGACAAGATTGTTCATTTTGGTATGTATGGTTTTCTTACCCTCATCTATCTGATGGAACGTACCCGCTTTTTAAGAATAAGAACCAAAACCAAACAAACCCGATGGTACTTTGTTCTCTGGATATTTATTACCGGTGGCATTATAGAGGTATTACAGCCTTTACTTGCCGAACGGCAGAAGGATATATGGGACTTTCTGGCTAATACCGCGGGAATTATTTCAGCGTATCTGGTGTTTCTGTTAATACGGCAGTATATAAAAAATCAGTAACGTAAAAATTTTTTTCTAAACTGATTGTCAATATTCTGGAATCCACTCCTAATGGTCTCTTTTGCCAACCTCATTGTTGCAGGAAATTTTTAAATTCTCCTTAACAATTAGTTATTGTCGGTCCATAAAGTGCCATACCCTTCAACCTTCCAACCCTCCGACCCTTTTTACCATTGGAATAGATCAAAACCATGCCCCCGTGTTCTCAGCCCTATGCACAAATAATCTACAGCTTCAGTAAAATGTTTTCATCGTTGCCCATACGCTCAATAATTCCTCCGATGCTTTCACTTTTAAAATATTTCACCACTTCGCTTCTTATCGCGCTGTAACTGTCGTGAACGGGACAACGTTCTTTTTTGTGTGTTGAGCTCTGACACGGACCGGTACCAATAAGGCAAGTCTCAAAAAAACCCGGTCCGTCGATAATTTCAACAATATCGAACAAGGTAATATCATTTGAATCTTTAGCCAGATAGAACCCCCCGGTTGGACCTTTAAAACTTTTCAGCAGACCTTTTCGCACGAATATCTGCAATATTTTACTTAAAAACTGCATGGGAATTCCAAGCTCAGATGCAATAATGCGTGCATTGGCCCGGTTTTCTTTACTGCCTTTCATTCCTATGAAAATAATTGCCCTGACTGCATATTTACAAGTTGTTGACAACATAGCTTTTTATATAAATTAGTGTTTTTTGTTCTTCTTCCATTGTTTACTGAATGACGAATTGGCAAAATCCGGGAAAGCACGCTTCTCTCCTACCATAGAATCTGCACCTGAAAATCTGGTAAAGAAATTCTTAACAGGGCCGTTTGCCATGTCCATTAAACGGCGTGATTGCAGTCCTTTTTCCATACCCTTCATTACCATACCTTCAAAAACCGGTCTCAATCCTTTATTTACAGCATCGCGCCGGTTTTTCAACAACAGTTCGGGCAATGGTATTTTTACCGGGCAGACTTCACCACACTTTCCGCATAGTGAACTGGCAAAACTAAGATGCTGATATTCCTTTAGTCCGCGAAGATGTGGCGTGATAACAGAACCTATTGGCCCGCTGTAAACAGAATTATAGGTATATCCGCCTACATTTTTATAAATAGGACAAGCATTCAGGCAGGCTCCGCAGCGAATACACGACAAAGCTTCCGATTGTTCGGGTGTATTATAAAGATTAGTCCTTCCGTTATCAAGCAATATAACGATCATCCGGTCCGGTCCGTCTTTTTCAACCTGCTTTGCCGGTCCGAAAACCACCGAATTGTAAACGGTAACCTTTTGACCGGTTCCATGAACAGCAAGTAAAGGCCACATCACATCCAAATCTTTAAAGGAGGGTAATACTTTTTCAATTCCTGCCAAAACAATATGAACCTTTGGAAAAGAAAAAGAAAGCATTCCGTTTCCTTCATTTTCGGTAAGTGCAATGCCTCCCTCTTCAGCCAAAAGAAAATTGGCACCGGTAATTCCAACCTTAGCACTTTTAAATGCATCTCTTAGTTTTTTACGAACAAACCGTGTCATTTCTTCAGGTGTGGAGTCCTTTGGAATATTGAATTTCTCATGAAAAAGAGATGCAACGTCTTTTTTGGATTTGTGCATGGCAGGCGTTACAATATGGTAAGGTTTTTCACCCGCCACCTGTACAATAAATTCGCCAAGATCGGTTTCAATGGATTGAACACCCATGTTTTCCATGTGATGATTGATATCTACCTCTTCGGTAGTCATCGATTTACTTTTCACCAGCATCCGGGCGTCACATTCTCTGACAATAGAAGATATAATATCGACGGCTTCAGCACTGTCGGCAGCCCATTTAACCTCACACCCGTTGGCAGCAGCATTTTTTTCAAACGTTTCCAGATAGTCGGGAAGATATTTCAACACCTTACGTTTCAAAACAGCTGCCTTCTGCCTGGCCAGTTCAAGGTCTTTATACCGCTTCTGCCCTTTTTCCACAGCAGCATCATACCTCGAAATATTGAAACGTATGGTAGCTCTGTGCTTGTAATCGAAAGCAACCCGTTTAGCATCTTTCAAAAATTGTTTTTCCTCTCTTCCCGGCATAGATCACTGTTTCTTATATGGTATTTTATCAATTCTGCGTTTATGACGACCACCCTCGAAACCGGTAGTAAAAAAAGCATTTACTATCTTAATGGCTTCCTGTTGTTTAAGAAATCTTCCCGGCAGAGCACAAATATTGGCATCGTTATGAAGCCTCGCGAGATAAGCAATTTCAGTATTCCAGCATACTGCAGAACGAATTCCCTGGTGCTTGTTAACAGTCATGTTAATACCGTTACCACTTCCACAGATTGCAATACCTATCTCGCATTCACCATTTTCAACAGCTTCGGCTAAGGGATGTGCATAATCGGGATAATCGGTACTGTCATCCGAATCGGTACCAAAATCCACAACATCCAGGCCCCTTTTCAAAAGCTCCCCTTTAATGAAGGTTTTCAGACTGAAACCTGCATGATCACTTCCTATACCTATCTTCTTGAATAGCATATTTTTTTATTTTCAAATATAATAAATATTCGGGCTTTTTTATCCTTTTAATATCCTGTTGAAAAGTTGTTCCTTTTTGGCAACATCTTCTGAAAAAAAAGTCTTGACATTTTTAATATTTTATGTAATAGCAATACAACCCTTTGATATCAAAAAAATAAAACACCATTTTACGAATTAATTATTGACAGTTTTAACTACCTTAATTAACCGGTAGCGACTATTTATTTTTTAATTTTGTAGCATATTAACAGATGTTGAAAACGCAAAATAAGGAATTGAACTTTATGTATTTAGGTAATGTTATAACTGGTTGATAAGGGATGGTGGTTTGTTTATTTCGATATATTCCAACAAAAAGGCATAAATTTTTTAAACACTTTCAACAGGGTTATACCATCACCATATTTTTATAAAACTTTTATAAGTATGAATAATGATTGGTTGAAAAAGGGATTTGTTGACGAAACAATTCCTGAGGATTTGGATTTGGTTGAGGAGATTAAAACGCTGAAAAAAGAAAAGAATGCGCTGTTAATGGCGCATTACTATCAGAAGAATGAAATTCAGGATATTGCTGATTTTGTGGGAGATAGTCTTGCACTTGCATGGGAGGCATCCAAAACCAATGCTGATATTATTTTATTGTCGGGCGTTCTTTTTATGGGCGAAACGGCCAAAATATTATCTCCCGATAAAAAAGTTCTGGTTCCTGATTTAAATGCCGGATGTTCTTTGGCCGACAGCTGTCCGGCTGATGCTTTTGGCGAATTTATCAGACAACATCCAGGACACCTGGTGGTTACTTATGTCAATACTACAGCAGACGTTAAGGCCCTATCCGATATTGTTGTTACATCGACCAATGCAGTTAAGATTATTAACAGCATACCCAAAGACCGGAAAATTATTTTCGGGCCGGATAAGAATCTTGGTAATTATCTGCAGAGTATTTCGGGGCGTGAGATGGTAATATGGGATGGTGCTTGTCATGTGCATGAAAGATTTTCTGTTGAAAAGATTGTCGATTTAAAAAAACAAAACAGCGATGCTTTAATAATTGCTCATCCCGAATGCAAAAAGCCGGTTTTAACAATTTCTGATTTTATTGGTAGTACGGCCAGTTTATTAAAGTTTACACAGGAATCGAATGCGAATAAATTTATTGTTGCCACGGAATGGGGAATATTGCATCAAATGCAGAAGGCTTCTCCGGACAAAACATTTATAGCTGCTCCTCCCAGTGATTCTACGTGTGGATGTAACGATTGTGAATTTATGCGCCTCAATTCCCTTCAGAAGATATATTTAACTTTAAAATACGAATTCCCGGAAGTTGAAGTGCAAGAATCTGTACGACGCAAGGCTATTAAGCCCATTGAGAGAATGTTTGAATTGTCTGAAGGACTTATCAAAAAATGAACTCAGTTGTAATATCTGTTATTACTTGTATTCATTGATATTTGATTATCTCCTCACGAAAACTTATGAAACGGGTACCGTAACATGGGCATGAGTTTGATTCGATCTTAATAAATAAATTTTATGCGGAACGAGCATGACAAAGTTTGTTACTAAAGAACATGTATAACCTTCAATCATGCGTGTTCCATCAGACCAATAACTTAGACTAATTTTATACTGATGAATGCATATATCAGCTTAAATTTTTAACTTTAGCTTCATAAAATCCATTTTTTTCTTGTTTTGAAAAGCTTTTTCCATGGATGGCATTAAGTTACTACTTGTTGAAGATAATGTTTTGAATCAGAAATTGATATATTTGACCCTGTCAAAGTACGGATTCAAAATCGATATTGCCAACAATGGCCAGGAAGCTTTGAAATTACTGGGGGGTAAAAAGTACGATATCATTTTGATGGATCTGATGATGCCTGTTATGGATGGTTTGGAGGCTACAAGACAGATCAGAAAGAAAGAAAAGGAATCCGGGAGTGGTAATCGGAATATCATTATTGGTTTAACAGCTAATACATATGATGCTGACCGGGACAGATGCATTAAGGAAGGTATGGATGAATATATGGCGAAACCTTTTGATGTTGAACGTTTTGGAGAAATTGTAAATAATTTTGGTTTCGAAATGAGCACTGTTTAATATTTGGGATGGATTTTGATATACGTAATACCGGAGAAGAGCAGACCAGAGAACCTGATATAGAGAAGAACCTCAGACCTTTAACCTTTTCTGATTTCCGCGGCCAGTTTAAGGTTGTTGAGAATCTTGAAATTTTTGTTAAGGCGGCTTTAATGCGGGGTGATTCGCTTGATCATGTTCTGCTTCATGGTCCTCCGGGACTTGGAAAAACTACTCTTTCAAATATTATTTCACATGAACTTGGTGTAGGATTTAAACTTACCAGCGGTCCGGTCTTGGATAAACCGGGTGATTTGGCCGGCATTCTTACCTCTCTCGAACCAAATGATGTTCTGTTCATTGACGAAATTCACCGATTAAGTCCAATTGTTGAGGAATATCTGTATTCTGCCATGGAGGATTTCAGAATTGATATTGTTATTGATAAGGGACCCGGGGCAAAAAGTATTCAGATTGAATTAAATCCTTTTACTTTAATTGGAGCAACTACCAGAAGCGGATTGCTTACCAGTCCGTTGCGTGCAAGATTTGGAATTAATTGTCACCTGGAGTATTATGATGCTGATGTATTAATGAAAATTGTAAAAAGGTCTGCACGAATATTGAATATTCCTATTTTGGATGACGCTGCTGCCGAAATATCACGCCGAAGCAGAGGTACCCCACGAATTGCTAATTCTTTATTGAGGAGGGTGCGGGATTTTGCTTTAGTTAAAGGATTTGGTAAAATTGATATGGAAATTACCAAAATTAGTCTCGAAGCGCTTAATATTGATCAGCATGGCCTGGATCAGATGGATCATAAGATTTTATTAACGCTTATAGAAAAATTTGAAGGAGGTCCGGTAGGTATCTCCACAATTGCAACCGCTATTGGGGAAGACAGCGGAACTATAGAGGAGGTTTACGAGCCTTTTCTTATTAAGGAGGGTTTTTTGAAACGTACCCCGCGTGGAAGAGTTGTAACTCCCCTGGCTTATCATCACTTTGGACGGCAACCCGGTGCTTCGCAATCTACATTGTTTTGATATACGAAATTTAGGATACTTAGCTAATGTCTTTAAGCTTAAAAAAGTTAGCAGGGGAGACCGTTATTTACGGGGCTTCTACCATGATTGGACGTCTATTGAACTGGCTTTTAATGCCTTTTTATATACGTACTTTAAGTACTTATGAATATGGTGTTGTTGTTAATTTTTATGGAATTATAGCTGTTTTATTGGTTGTTCTTACTTATGGTCTGGAAACCGGATTTTTCAGGTTTTCCGGTAAATCCTACAATGAAAATTCTGTTTTTAAGACACTTCTTGCTCTGCTTGGGTTTACGAGTCGGTTTTTTTGTTTTACTTGGTTTGTTACTGCATGGAAGCGTTAGTGATATTTTTTATCAGGGTGAACATGATCTCTCCATACTTTTGGTTTTTATTATTTTAGGTCTTGATTCTTTTAGCGCATTGCCTTTTGCCAGGCTTCGGCTGCAAAACAAAGCTTTCTGGTTTGGCATTGTAAAACTTATAAATATTGGTGCCAACATTTTTTTCAATCTTCTTTTCCTGTTGATATTACCTTATTTGATTAAAGAGGGTTTTGTAAAAGGTTATATAGTTGATTTTTATACTCGTTTTGACGGAATTTTTTATGTGTTTTTGAGTAATGCTATCAGCAGTTTTATTACGCTTTTGTTATTATTACCACAGATTTTGCAACTTAAAAGTTTTGTAGATTTTTCTATTCTGAAACCAGTTCTGATTTATTCATTACCCGTTTTGTTTGTTGGAATTACCGGAATGATTACCCAAAATATTGATAAAATATTACTTCCTGCACTTTTAAAAGAAGATGGGTTTAGTCAGCTTGCTATCTATGGAGCCAATTTTAAGATTGGGGTGTTAATGAGTTTATTTACGCAGTCTTTCAGGTTTGCGTTTGAGCCTTTTTTCTTTATAAATAAGGACAAAGGAAAAGAGTCGTATGCCAAAGTAATGGATTATTTTATATTCTTTGGACTTGTTATTTTTTTGGGTGTTACATTGTTTCTTGATGTTGTTAACATTGTTCTTACCGAAGATTATATACGGGGCAATACTATTGTTCCTGTTGTGTTGCTTGCTTTACTTTTTTACGGAATCTATTTTAATTTGTCCTTATGGTACAAACTTACTGACAGAACCTGGATAGGAGCGGTTTTTGGTAGTATTGGTGCGGTTATTACTGTGGTTTTAAATATTGTTTTGGTTCCCGATATTGGTGTTTTCGGTTCTGCCATTGCTTTACTGACAGGGTATTTTGTGATGATGGTTGTTTCGGGTTTAACAGGACGTAAATATTATCCTGTACCTTACAAACCTTTTAAATACTTAATTTATTTTTTAGCAGCCGGTTTTGTTTATTTTTTGAATTTGAAAGTAAGCATTGAATCAGATTTTTTTTCCTATCTGTTTAAAGCAACTATATTTGTTTTCTTTATTGGTTCATTTTTTGTAATTCAGAAGTATGATAAAAGTAAAATTGGTTAACAGGAGTAGTAATGAAGTTCCTGAATTTGCCACTTCCGGCTCTGCAGGTGTTGATCTAAGAGCGTTTTTAGATGAACCCGTTATATTAAAACCGCTAGAAAGGGCGATGGTACCAACAGGTCTTTATTTAGAATTACCTGAGGGAACTGAAGCACAAATTCGGCCTCGAAGTGGTTTGGCAGCAAAAAGCGGGATAACTGTTTTGAATTCGCCCGGTACAATTGATAGCGATTATCGTGGTGAGGTAAAAGTTATTCTTGTTAATCTTTCTAATGATGAGTTTACTATCAATAACGGTGATCGTATTTGTCAAATGGTTATTCATAAATATGAGACCTTTGAATGGGATCATGTAGAGGAATTGAGTGACACTTTACGTGGTTCGGGAGGCTTTGGCCATACTGGGTTGTAAAACTTTTTACGAATGAGATATATTTTATTCATACCATTTTTTGTTTTTATATTTTCTTCTTGTTCAGTTCAAAGAAGAAGTCAGATGCATGATGATAAAGGAGATAGTGATATCTCCGGAGTGGCTATGAAATTGAGCGATGAGGAGCAAAGGAAATTCAATTATTATTTTTTTGAAGGTAACCGGTTTAAAGCAATTAATGAAACCAATAAAAGTTTCATGTATTTTGCTGAAGCCTTAAAAATTGATACTACTTGCGCTGCATGTGCTTATGAATTGTCCAGATTTCTCCTGGCCAATGAAAATATTGACGAAGCTGAGCAGTTGATGGAGAAGGCTGTTCGTTACAGTCCGGAAAATCGTTATTACGTTACTTTGCTCTCCAGAATTTATCAGAATAATGATAAAGGAAAAGATGCTGTTAAGATTGGTGAACGGTTGCTTGATTTTTCCGAACCGCCTTCTATAGATGATCTGTATTTTGTTGCTCAGCTACAGATCGAAAACGGGATTTACGATAAAGCTATTACCAATTTAAAGAGAATCGAGGAACGCGTCGGTATTAATGAAGGGCTTACAATCGAAATCTTTCAATTATATATTGAGAACGATGATTTTAAAAATGCACAAAAAGAATTGGAAGAGCTCATTGAGAAGTATCCTTCAAATGGAGATTATCGCGTTTATCTTGGTGATTTTTTTCTTCAGAATAAAGATTTAAAACGAGCTTTTGAAGAGTACAACAGAGTTTTGGAAATTCAACCCGATAACGGGAAAGTTCATTTTTCTCTGGCCAATTATTATTTAAATGCTGAGGATACCGTTTCTTTTAAGAATGAATTACTAAAGGGATTTGCCTCGAAGAATGTTGATTTCAGGGATAAGTTCAGACGTTTTATTCCGTTTGTTTCTCAACTGGGGAGCAATGAAAATCCCCTTAACGAGGATGATGTTGTTGAATTTTATGATGTTTTGCTGAAAATGCATCCATATCAGCCTGATCTTTACAGGAGTTATGGTAATTTTCTTGTTGATCAGGGGCAACGTGATGAGGCATTAAACATTTTTCAGAAGGGTATTGATAATGATGCTTCCAGACCTGATCTTTGGCAGGAGTACCTGATGTTGCTATCTCAAATAGGTGATAATGAGGAGCTTGAAGTAAAATCATCGTTAGCAATTACTTTTTTTCCTGAAGAACCGCTTTTCAGACTTTTTCATGGTGTTGCCCTTTTTCAGCTGGATGAGTTAGAGAAATCGGCTAAAACACTCGAAAAAGGTTTAGCGTATGTTGACGATAACATACAGCTTAAGGGGCAGTTTCATTCTTATTTAGGAGATATTTACCATTCTATGGGGAAAGTAGATAAAGCGTTTCAACACTATGAGGAAGCGCTAAATATTGATGAAAATAATATTATAGTTCTAAACAATTACAGTTATTACCTGGCCCTTGAAAGCCGTGATTTAGACAGGGCTGAAAGGATGAGTGCAAAAACTGTTGAATTGGAGCCTGGTAACGCCACTTATCTTGATACCTATGCATGGGTTTTGTTCAAAAAAGGGCGGTTTAACGAGGCTAAGTTTATTATAGAACGCGCCATTGATAATTTAAATGAACCAAGTGGTGTTATTTATGAACATTATGGTGACATTTTATATAATACAGGTGATATTGAAGGTGCTGTTATACAATGGAATAAAGCACTTGAATACGACGATCATTCGGAATTGCTTGAAGACAAGATAAAAAGGAAAACTTATATTGATGGTGAATAGAGGTGTTACAGTATTTTTTCTTTTTCTGTTCTTAATAGGGTGTAAAACCATTGAAAAAGTTTCTGAAAAAGAGGATATTCCAACCTTAAGTGAAAGAGAGATTTTAAAAAGCGTCAGAGATTTTGAAAGTAGCAAGGATATTAGTAGTGTTTTCTTTGGAAGAACCTCTGTTTCTGTTACCTCGGAAGATAAGCATCAAAGTTTCAGATGCAATATCTTTCTGAATGTGGATAGTTTTATAAGAATAAGCGTTTTAGCGCCCATGGGGATTGAAGCAGCCCGAATTTCTCTTGAAGAGGAGCGTGTCACTATTATTGACAGAATTAACAGACAGGTTGTTTATTCAGGATATGATGAACTATATCGAAAGTATCGAATTTATCTCGATTTTTATTTTTTACAGAATGTTCTTTTAAACAAGGTTTTTAGCTTTGATCACCATAAAAATAGTGGCCTTGATGATTATCATTATAGCGGGATAGATAATTCTTTGTATAAGTTTAGTTCAACCAGGGAGAGGCGATATAAACGAATGATAAGCGAGAATCATACAGAGGGGTTAGCATTTCATCAATTATGGATATACCCAGAGGATTTTTATTTGACAAGAAATTTTCTGCATTTTAACACGCAGGATGTGGATTTAAATATTTTATATAAAGATTTTACAAGAGAATTTTCAGGATTTTATTTTCCGTCTTCTATTGTTATGAAAGGACAATTTAATGACGAGGAATTTTCTTTGAAAGCTAAGTTTGGAAGTATTCGTTTCAACGATGATAAGGGTATTTCCTTTAGTATACCTGAGAAGTATGTTAAGATATATCGCTAAAATATTTATTCTTTTTTTGAGTTTTACCTGGTGTAGTCAGGTGAGCGGTCAGAGTATTGAAGAACTAAGGAAGGAAAGAGAGTCGCTTTTGGAGGAAATATCAAACACAAGCCGCTTGATTGAACAAAAGAGAGAAACGCGGCAGGATAATTTACGGGAACTTAATCTCATTGATCGTGAAATTGCTGCCCGGCGTAAGCTTATTGATAATTTTCAGAATGAAATTGATCAACTCGATAATCAAATAGAAGTTAACCAGATGTTGGTTAATGATCTGGAGAGCGATATAAAACAACTTAAGGAAGAATATGCAAGGTTGATCAGGGATTCCTATAAAAGAAAGGGACAATTGAACCAGTTGATGTTTCTTTTCAGTGCTGAAAGTTTTAGTGATGCCTATTTAAAATACCGACTTTTCAAAGAGTATAGCCGTTACCGTCAGAAGCAGGGAGAAAAGCTTGTAGAATCACAGAGCCGTGTTCAGGGCCTCTTAAAGGAAATTACAGAACAAAAGGAAGAGAAACAGAGAGTTTTAAATGAGATAGAGAATGAATTAAACCGGTTGGAAAATAACCGGATGCGTAAGGCCAGACTTGTACAAAGGTTAAAAACCGAACAGCAATGGTTACAACAAAGTTTGAAGGAAAAAGAGGCTGCAGCTAATGAGTTGGACCGAAAGATAAGGGATTTAATCGCGGCTGAAAAAGATGTTGATATTAATACGGAAGCCTCTGTTGAGTTTTCCGATATGATGGGCAAATTAACATGGCCGGTAGAGGATGGGGTAATTGTTAACTCCTTTGGTGAACATGCGCATCCCGTTCTTAAAAATGTTACCATAAAGAATAATGGTGTTGATATTCAGGTAGTAAAAAACACTGATGTATTTTGTGTTCATCCTGGCAAGGTTTCTACTGTTGTTGCAATTCCCGGTTTAAATAAAGCTGTTATTGTTCGTCATGGTAAATATCTGACTGTTTATGGTAATTTAGTTGATGTTTTCGTTTCAAAAGGCGAAATTGTAAGTGCCGGTCAAAAGCTTGGTACAGTTTTAACTAATGATGCTGAAATGAAGGACGTACTTCATTTCGAAATATGGGAAGAGAACACAAAGCTTGATCCTGAGCAATGGCTTTTACGTTAATTTTTTGAAAAATGTGATTAATTTAGAAACCCTTTTTGAGGTTGTAAGTATAAATTAGTGTAATTTAGTCTGATAAAAATTGTCGGCCATAATCAAAACTTGTGGTAGTGAATAAAATGGTTTTCAAATCTGAAATTAAGAATATCAACCTTGTTGAGAGGTTGATTGATGATATTTCTGCAAAATACCAGTTACATTCCGATATATACGGTAAATTATTACTTGCTGTTGTTGAGGGTGTAAATAATGCTATTGTACACGGTAATAAATTGGAAAGTGATAAAGATGTTATACTTCAATATCAGATTACCGATAAATATATTCAGTTTGTTATTACCGATAACGGGCCTGGTTTTGATTACAGGAATCTTCCTGATCCCACTAAACCTGAAAATATTGAAAAGACGCATGGGCGAGGTATTTTCTTAATGAAACATCTTGCCGATGAAGTTGAGTTCAACGATAAGGGTAATGAAGTTAAAGTTATTTTCAATTTAACGTAATTAACGTGGCTATATCGTATTCTTCGTATGATATTGAATACAATCTGCCAGGGAAGGAGCAAATTAGTAAGTGGATTACTCAAGTTATTGAGAATAAAAACTTTATAATTGGCGACATAAATTACATTTTTTGTTCAGACAATTATATTTTAGAGACCAACCGTAAATTTCTCTCTCACGATTATACTACTGATATTATTACCTTCGATTATTCTAAAAGACGAAGGATTTCCGGGGATGTTTTGATTAGTATTCCAACGGTAAGTTTTAATGCAGAACGTTTTGGCGTTACTTTTTTTAATGAGCTGCTCCGTGTGATGATTCATGGTGTACTTCATTTGATGGGGTACAAGGATTCTACTGATAAAGAAAAGGAAGAGATGAGAAGAGCTGAGGACATTTCCCTTCTTTTTTACGAAACAAATTTCGCGTAATACTGTTAACTTTGCGTTTCGTATTTCATATTTTTTTTGATTATGGTTTTCGATTACGATGTTATTGTAGTAGGTGGAGGACATGCAGGTTGCGAGGCAAGTTCTGCTGCGGCTAATTTGGGTGCAAGAACATTGTTAATAACAATGGATTTGACAAAATTAGCCCAGATGAGTTGTAATCCTGCTGTTGGAGGTATAGCTAAAGGGCAGATAGTTAGAGAGATAGATGCATTGGGTGGCAAAATTGGTATTGTTACCGATTTGTCTTCGATACAGTTTCGGATGCTCAATCGCTCAAAGGGACCCGCTATGTGGAGCCCCAGGTCGCAATGTGACAGAATGGTGTTTTCTGCTGAATGGAGAAAGCAGCTTGAGAATACTAATAATCTTTATTTTTGGCAGGATGTAGTTGTTGATGTTGATTTTTCTGAGCCTGGCATTTTCAAAGTTATTACTTCTCAGAATGTGACATTCACGGCGAAAAAAGTAATTCTAACTAACGGTACCTTTTTAAATGGTCTGATGCATATAGGAAAGGTACAGATTGAAGGCGGTCGAATTTCTGAACCTTCATCCAAAGGCCTTTCTGATAGATTTTTAAAGAGAGGATTTAAAACTGGAAGAATGAAGACAGGAACACCTGTTCGTGTTGACGGCCGCACGGTTGATTTTTCTAAATTGAAAGAACAACCTGGCGATGAAGATTTTTATAAGTTTTCATTTTTGCCTGTATCAAATAAAAGACTAAAGCAAAGAAGTTGTTATTTAACTTATACCAATCAAATTGTACATGATAGCATCCGAAGCCGTCTGGAAGAAAGCCCCATGTACAATGGCACCATACTGAGTATCGGACCGCGCTATTGTCCAAGTATTGAAACAAAAATTGTTACGTTTGAGGAAAAGAATGAACATCAGCTTCATTTGGAACCAGAGGGAGAGGATACAATTGAGTTTTATCTGAACGGTTTTAGTAGCTCCCTTCCGCTCGAAACCCAGGTAGAAGCTATGAAATCAATACCCGGGTTAGAGAATGCATATATTTTCCGACCGGGATATGCAATAGAGTATGATTTTTTTGATCCTACTCAGCTTCACCATACATTGGAGACCAAGAAAGTTAAAGGGCTATATTTTGCTGGTCAGATTAATGGTACTACCGGTTATGAAGAAGCCGCCGCGCAGGGTCTCATTGCAGGTATTAATGCCGTTTTAAGCCTTCAAAATAGAGATTCTTTTATTCTTAGCAGAGACGAAGCTTATATTGGAGTTCTCATTGATGATTTGGTTACCAAAGGTGTAGATGAACCTTACAGAATGTTTACTTCAAGAGCTGAATATAGAATTTTATTACGACAGGACGATGCAGACTTGAGACTTACTCCAAAAGGAAGAACTATTGGCCTGGTGGATGATTATCGCTACGGTTTATATCAGGAAAAGGTGAATTGGAGAAATAGAATTCAGGAATTTCTTGAATCTTACAGTATTAATCCTGATCAAATCAATTGCTGGTTAAAAGATAAAGGGACTAGCCCTTTGAAGCAAAAAGTTAAAATAAAAGACTTAATTACAAGGCCTCAGGTTAAATTAAATGAGTTGGTTGAGGAAGTTGAAGAATTGAAAAAACTTTGTCGTGATATTCCATTAGAAAGACGCCCTGAAATTTTAGACAGCGTTGAAATTTCCATTAAGTATGAAGGATATATTTCGCGTGAAAGGGTAATTGCTGACAAACTTAAAAGATTAGAAAATTTGAAGATTAAGGGAAAGTTTGATTATGGAACTATTAAAAATATTTCAACAGAGGGACGGCAAAAACTTCAGAAAATAGATCCTGAAACAATTGGTCAGGCTTCAAGAATTAGTGGTGTTTCTCCTAGCGATATTAATGTACTTTTAGTACTTATGGGAAGATGATGTTCCACGTGGAACAATTTGATCTAATTTCTGATGTATATGGGGGGGGGGAAACGACAATAATTCAATTGCAATTTCCAACAGGGAATTAGGCTTATGAGAGAATTCGCCACAGAGAACACAAAAAAGGCAGAAGATAGAAGTTGGAAACGCGAAACTTAAAACTCAACCGAAACTTAAATTCCTGAACCCGGGTCATGAAACATGAAACCCGGAACATGAAATCAATGCAAATTGAGGCTAAGGCTAAGGGTTACCTGTAAATTGAGCTAATTAAATACGGGCAAACAATATATTCAAAACCGTGCGCGGCGGTAGAGGTTGTCTGAAAAGATTATTTTTTGCTCTGTGGGACTCAGTGTCTGCTCCCTGAAACTCTGTGATACAAAAAATAAAGAGATCAGTATCAGATTCTTCACTTCTTTCGAAATGACAAACAGACCGGTGTCATTCTGAGGAGGTAACAACGAAGATTCTCCTTCAATAACCGAGTATTAATTGTTATACTAATAAAATGAGCATGGAGCTTTGATTTCTCTCCCGGATTTGCTGTTTTGTTTACGAAGAAATTTGTCACAAAAGGACATGTTTAAATGTTGCGGGTTCCATTAGACCTGTATTGTCTGAACAAAATAACTGTAATAGGCCCTGCTGAATAATACTTAAAAAATTATAGTAAATTATTTACATCGCATTGTTTCATCTAAGGTGCATGTTTTTGACGTAACTTTTTAAAAATGTTTGCACCTTTAAGTAATAATGGTCAAAATATCACTATTTAAACGGCGAAGTGGCCTGTCCGCTTCCAGGGGGGCGGATGACATGAATGCAAAATGGGCGAAGTTCATAGCCTTACTCAATGGCCGGAAATTTTGTCTTTCGCGTGGAGACAGGTTTTAGCGGATCTGATTTTTTGGTTCTTTTTGGGCAATGCCAAAAAGAATAATGGAAAATAAATTTGAACAGGCTACTGACTTTTTTAGCAACCACTAAATAAATTTTGTACGAAAAAAACGGACATGGCAAAATTTGTCCCAACTGTTCATTTAGCCTTATATATCAAATTTTATACTAATGGAAACTATTTCAGGAAACATAATCGATATTCACGAGAGAGAAATTTATCCTGGGACTGTCTTTTTTTCAGAAGGAAAAATTAAAAAAATTGAAAAGGGCAACAAGTTACACAACCAGTATATTTTACCTGGATTAATTGATTCTCATGTTCACATAGAGAGTAGTATGTTGGTGCCCTCCAGTTTTTCACGCCTTATTGTTCCACGTGGAACAATTGGTGTTGTTACTGATCCTCATGAAATTGGCAACGTTTTAGGGGTTAAAGGTGTGGAATATATGATTGACGATTCAAAGAAGACACCGCTTAAGTGTTTTTTTGGTGCACCCTCCTGTGTGCCGGCGACGAGCCTTGAATCTTCCGGAGCAATTATCAGTCCCGATGATATTGAATTTTTGCTGGATAAAGAGGAAGTATTATTTTTGAGTGAGATGATGAATTTCGTCGGGGTTATCAAAGGAGATAAGGAAGTGTTTCGTAAAATAGATGCTGCAAAAAGAAGAAACCTTCCTGTTGACGGACATGCTCCCGGATTAAGGGGAGAAGGGTTAGAAATATATGCCTCTGCCGGGATAACAACCGACCATGAATGTTTTACACTGGAAGAGGCGTTAGAAAAAATTGAAAACGGAATGAAAATTCAAGTCAGAGAGGGAAGTGCTGCCAAAAATTTTGAGGCCCTTTTCAGCTTATTTGAATCGCATCCCGATTCTTTAATGCTGTGTACAGACGATTCCCATCCGGATGAACTGATTCAAGAGGGGCATATAGACAAGCTTATTAAACTGGGCTTAAAAAAAGGCATTGATATTTTTAATCTGCTTAGAGCCGCATCCTTACATCCTGTAATGCATTATAATCTTCCTGTCGGATTGCTCCGGGAAGGAGATAATGCAGATTTTATTGTTATAGATCATCCCGATAAATTCAATGTCCTGGAAACTTATATTAACGGAGAAAAGGTTTTTGATTCTAAGCGGGGAGTTCTTTTTGAGAAGCAAAATGTTGAGATTGTAAATCATTTTGTTTCCAGGTCTGTTTCGGAGAACGATATTAGTATTAATGTTCCGGATGGGGCACGTAAACTAAAAGTGATTCGTTGCTTCGATGGAGAATTGGTAACAGATGCTTTTTTAAAGGAAATTGTAGAAAAAGAACATTTAAAGTCTGACACTGAAAATGACATCCTGAAAATAGTGGTTGTTGACCGTTATCAAAACAAACCGGCCTCAGTTGGGTTTATTCATGGCTTCGGCCTGAAGAGTGGTGCCATTGCTTCCTCTGTGGCACACGATAGTCATAATGTTGTGGCGGTTGGTGTCGAAGACCGTCACATTGCAAGAGCTGTTAATATGGTTATGGAGGCAAAGGGCGGACTTTCTGTATCGTCGGATGAGCATGAAGAAATACTTCCATTGCCGGTGGGAGGAATAATGAGTGATAAAGATGGAGAAGTTGTAGGAGAAAGTTATGCCCGTATTGATAGGGCAGCAAAAAAAATAGGGAACAAAACTAAAATCTCCTTTCATGACCTTATCCTTTATGTCGCTTTTGGTTATTCCCAAAATGAAGCTGGGAGATAAAGGATTGTTTGACGGAGAAAGATTTAAGTTTATTTCACTTTTTGAATAGACTTGATGGGAACAAATAAGGACAATAGAGAAAAATATCTGAAAGAATTAATAAAGGTTTTGCCGGATGATCCGGGCGTGTATCAGTATTTTGATGATTCCGGGAAAATAATTTATGTTGGCAAAGCAAAAAACTTAAGGAAAAGAGTCTCTTCCTATTTTCAGAAGGTACCCGATAATGCAAAAACCCGAATCCTCGTCAGGAAGATTAATGACATCCGGCATATTGTTGTGAATACAGAAGAAGATGCCCTTCTTCTGGAAAATAATTTAATAAAAAAATATCAGCCCCGATATAATGTCCTGCTAAAAGACGATAAAAGTTTCCCCTGGATAGTAATAAAAAAGGAGCCTTTTCCCAAGGTGTTTTCAACAAGACAAATCATTAAGGATGGCAGTGAATATTTTGGACCTTACACCAGCGCAATGATGGTGAAGACTCTTATCGATCTGTTTCGTCAGTTATATCCACTCCGAACTTGCCGGCTTGCACTCACGCAGGAAAATATTTCAAAAGGAAAGTTTAAGGTCTGCCTAGAATATCATCTTGGCAATTGCAAAGGGCCGTGTGAAGGTCTTCAGCCGGAGGAAGAATATTTGGAATACATTAATGAGATAAGAAGTATTTTAAAGGGGAATATCGCTTCGGTCATGAAGTACATGAAGAAAAAAATGATGATCCTGGCTGAAGAATATAAATTTGAAGAAGCTGAAGATATTCGGAAGAAACTGACAATACTTGAAGGATTCCAAAGTAAATCGACTGTTGTCAATCCTAAAATCAATAATGTTGATGTATTTTCTATCATCGATGACAAAAAAGCTGCCTATGTTAATTTTTTAAAGGTAGTAAACGGTGCCATCATTCAGGCACACACCATCGAATATAAAAAGAAAATGGATGAAGATATTGTTTCTTTACTTGCCCTTGCTATTGCTGACATTCGTGAAAGACTCCACAGCAATTCTCCCGAGATTATTGTACCATTTAAACCTGATGTAGAATTCAGGGATGTTAAATTTCTTATCCCCAAGATAGGAGATAAAAAGAAATTGCTCGAATTATCCGAAAGAAATGTAAAATATTATCGACTCGAAAAATTGAAGCAGCAAGCCAATCATGCGAAGGTTCCCCGTAATGTTCAACTGCTTGAAACGGTCAAAAAGGACTTGCGCATGGATAAATTACCCTTACATATTGAGTGCTTTGATAATTCCAACATTCAGGGACATCATCCGGTTGCCGCATGCGTGGTTTTTAAGAACGGCAAGCCTGCAAAAAAGGAATATCGCCATTTTAATATTAAAACAGTTGAGGGCCCTAATGATTTTGCCTCAATGCAGGAAGTGGTTTTTCGACGCTACAAACGCATCCTTGAAGAAAACCAACCAGTGCCACAACTAATTGTAATCGACGGAGGAAAAGGGCAATTGGGCTCTGCAGTTGAAGCATTACAAGAACTTGATCTCGACCGTAAAATAACCATTATTGGTATTGCCAAGCGGCTCGAAGAAATTTATTATCCCGGAGATTCGGTTCCTCTCTATCTGGATAAAAATTCTCCATCGCTGAAGCTAATTCAGAATCTGAGAAATGAAGCCCACCGGTTTGGGATTACGTTTCACAGGAATAAGAGAAGTAACTCCTTTTTGAAATCCCGCCTTGAAGAGATTCCCGGGATAGGGCCGGAAACAATTAAAAAGCTGATCAATCATTTTGGTTCTGCAAAAAACGTTGAGGATGCAACCAGAGAGCAAATAGCTAAAGTGGTTGGAGAAAGCAAAGCCGGCAAAATAACAGCCTTTTTTACGAAATAGTTTTAATCAACCCTGATTTGTGTCTGTCAATAACGGAGGGAAAGTACTTTTTCAATCCTGTTGGTTTGTATCACCCACGTGTGTCTTTAGATTGCTTAAAATGCCGTTTCCAGTATTCCTTCTGTCAATTCCGGCGAGAAACCGTCGAGTTTAGCTTTCAGGTGATTCTTTTCATGATAGGTTTCCTTTATGGCAAATTGTGCTTTTTGTATTTCATTCTGATCGGGATAATTACTTCGAATATCAATATTTTTGATTATTCCTTTTTCTACTTTCAAATTTATTGAGAATATGTAATTTTTTGATTTACTTCTTTTTCTGAATTCATAGACAGGGCTGTAACCATAGTTCCATTTCCAGGTTTCATATTTTTCCTTTTTCAATTCGTCTATTTGATGTATCGCTTCTTCAGTAAAACTATAAGGTGTTGCATTAAATTTTATTGCCAGTTTTTGGCCGAGTTCCAGCATAAATTCAGATGGCGACTTATCCGAGCCTTTTATCAGATATGTTGATAACTTCGCTTCTGACCGATTTCACCGATTTATCCTTGAATTTCACGATCCCGGTTTTTAAACTTTCAGTAAGATGCTGTAAATTGGTTCTATAAAGCAAGGTTCCGTGATGCATGGCCCTTGATTTGTAAACATGACAGGCATTGCCGGAAATTTTTTTATACCCGGCCAGCAGATCGTTTCTTTTGCCGTGCCTTGCCTCAATACCAAAGTCTTTAAGAGCCTCAACCACAGGAGTGGTTGCCCGTACAAAATCGACCAGCTTTCCGGGTTCGCCGTTTTCAATAAGGCAATAATTTATGTTGCCATGATCGTGGTATACGGTACCGCCGCCCGAAAGGCGCCTGTAAACAGGTATGTTGTTCTCTTCTAAATATTTAAGGTTGATTTCCGAGAGTGTATTTTGATGTTTCCCTACGATAACCGATTCCTTGTTTATATAAAGAAATATTATGTCTTCTGTGTGCTGTTTTAATAATACCTCTTCGGCAGCCAGGTTGAATGCCGGGTCATCTGTTTTACTTATTATATATAGCGTACGCTTGTCCATTGTGGTTGTATTTTTTAATATTGCAAAAATTGGCAACTTAAAAATTGAAGTTACACATTAATAAAAGCGCATAAAACAATTAATTACAATTATTAATGACATATATACTTTTGATTTTCCTTGTTGTATTCAAATATCAATACTGCGTTAAAATTTTACAGATGTCTTGTAATTAGTGTTCGTCTATAAACACGCAAAAGTTTTTACAATATGTGTGTCTTTTCAGAAAGTGTCATTTACAAGGCTTGCGAAGTCCAAAAATATGGAGTTTACTCGTCGTAAATGAGTAATTTTCGGACGAACGTAACACCGTAAATGGCATTTATAGACAGACACTAATTAGTTGTTTAAACAATTAATGACACAAACCACAACTCTCTCATAATAAAAAGCTTGCGCCATTGCGTTTATGTGTTTCGGCCTTTTTTAACAGACTATTGCCAATCTTAGAATTGTACAAAATCGTTATATAACGGCCATATGTGATCCGAAGATATCACTGTACTATTGTGATGAGCCATAAAAATAGTATTTTTATGAAGTTAGTGTCATCTCAAGTAAAAAATAACGTATCAAACATCTTTACACGGATGAAACGAGTCCGGTATGATCGGGACGAGTTCCATCAGACCTATAACTTAGACTAAATTTATACTGATGAAAGTTGTTATTCAGCGCGCGTCGCGGGCTTCTGTAACCATTAATGAAAAAGAAACCCGCAGTATCGGAAAAGGTTTACTGGTTTTTGTAGGAATTGTTGAAAGTGATGGTGAGGAAGACATCAATTGGCTTGTCAATAAAATAATTAATCTTCGTATTTTTGATGATGATCGTGGGGTTATGGATCGTTCTGTTAAAGATATAAACGGAGAGATTTTGGTTGTCAGCCAGTTTACACTTCATGCCAGGACAAAGAAAGGAAACCGGCCGTCTTATGTGGATGCAGCGAAACCAGACGTTTCTATTCCCTTGTACGAATCATTCAAAACAGCGCTTTCATCCGCGATGGGGCAGGAGGTGACCTCCGGGGAGTTTGGCACGTCTATGGCCGTTGAGGTTATTAACGACGGACCTGTAACCATTATTATTGATACCAAAAACAAACGTTGACGATCATGCATATACAGGAAGCACAAACCAGAGTTGATGAATGGATTAAAGAGCATGGGGTAAGATATTTTAACGAGCTTACCAATATGGCCATACTTACCGAGGAGGTTGGTGAGCTGGCCAGGGTGATGGCGCGAAAATATGGCGATCAATCTGTTAAAGCCGGCGAAGAACTTCACTTAGAGGAAGAAATGGCCGATGTTTTATGGGTTCTTATTTGTCTGGCCAACCAGACTGGCGTTGATCTTACTGCAGCGTTTGAGCAATCGGTGATAAAAAAGACGCAACGCGATAAAAACCGTCATAAAAACAATCCAAAACTAAAATAAAATGGAAGCAACGGAACACCTTCTCGGGAAATATGAAAAATATCTTCAGCAAATGCCAGCGTTTGAAGGCTCTTCAAATCTTGGTGAGTATATGATTCCCGATAATTTGAAGACCATATTTTCGTGTATTGACCTTACCAGTCTTAATACCACTGACAGTGCCAATTCTGTTCAGGAATTTTGTGACAATCTGGTTTCTTTTCACCGGCAATATCCTGATATGCCACTGGTTGGAGCGGTTTGTGTTTATCCTGTTTTTGCCAGCGTGCTGAAAGCCAGGCTTGGAAAACTTGATGTTAAAAGAGCAGTTGTTTCTGCCGGATTTCCTTCTTCCCAGACTTTTCTTGATTTGAAAGTTCAGGAGACAAGGAAGGCACTTGAACTGGGGGCCAATGAAATAGATATTGTCCTGTCGGTTGGAGAATTTCTGGAAGGCAACCACGAACTTATTATGGAAGAGATAAAAACCATTAAATCAGTAATGGGAGATGCTCATCTGAAAGTTATACTTGAAACAGGAGCTTTAGAAAGTACAGAGAATATTTGGGAAGCATCGATCTTATCAATGGCTGCCGGTGCCGATTTTATTAAGACCTCGACAGGAAAACTCAATCCTGCTGCTACTCCCGGGGCGGTGTGGATTATGGCTCATGCTGTCAAAGCCTGGTATCGTGAAACCGGCAAAGCTGTTGGCTTAAAACCTGCAGGAGGTATTTCAACCACCGACGATGCATTGGTATATTATAGTATTGTAAAAGAGGTTCTTGGAAATGAATGGCTTACTCCTGAGCGTTTCAGGATTGGTGCCAGCCGGCTGGCCAATAACTTGATGAGTGACCTTGCCGATCTTGAGGGAAGGTCATATTCGAAATGCTTTTAAAGCAAATACAAATTCGAGGGAGAGATACTATATTTTTCGGGTAGTCGTATAGTGAACCAACTCTTCCAAGCCATCGCGGGCATCACTCCCGGGAAATGTGCTCAGAATGGATAGCGCTTTATCCCTGTATTCCGTCATTTTTGTTCGGGCATAATCAATGCCTCCGTTCTCTTTGACAAATTCAACGATGGGTGCAATTTTTTTCCCGTTTTTATGATGCTTTTTTATGGTGCTGAGGATTTGTTTTCTTTTGGCTGGCGACTGTTGCGAAAGCACGTGGATGAGAGGAAGCGTCATTTTTTTCTCCTTCAGATCATTGCCTGATGGTTTTCCTGCCAGGTTGGTTTTTCGTAATCCAAAAGGTCGTCCCTAATCTGGAATGCAATGCCAAGATTCTGGCCGAAGTCATGCATCTTTGACACATCTTCATCCGTTGCACCTACCGAATATGCACCGGCAGAAGTACAGGCAGCAATAAGAGTAGCAGTCTTTTTTCGGATAATATCGTAGTAAATGTCCTCAGTAATATTTAATTTTCTTGATTTTTCAATTTGGAGTAGTTCACCCTCGCTCATTTCTTTCACTGCTTTTGATACAATTCTCAGTACTTCGGTTTGGTTCTCTTCAAGAGATTTAATAAGTCCCATGGCCAGGTAGTAGTCGCCAACCAGTACGGCAATTTTAGAACGCCATAAAGCATTGATGGAAAAAAAACCGCGACGCTGATAAGTTTCGTCCACCACGTCGTCATGAATCAATGTGGCATTATGAAGAAGTTCAATTAATCCGGCTGCAGTATAAGTGCCATCGCTTACTGTTCCATTCAGTTTTGCCGACAGGAAAACCAGCATCGGGCGCATCTGCTTTCCTTTACGGCGAATCAGGTAGTTAGTAATAATGTTGAGCAAAGGGATTTTTGTATCGAAGTTCTTCTTATAATACGGCTCGAACTTCTTCATTTCCTTTTCGATAGGAGATGTTATTTTGGATGATATCTTCATTGATATTGGTTTGCGTATCTGTGTTTTTTCATTTTTATCCGCAAGAGTAATGGTGGTTTCGCGTTTAATTTTTGATTCTGTGCTATTCAACTTTCAAAAATAACAAATTGATGCGTATTTGTGTTGTAACTGCTTTTAAATATCAATGTCATCTAAATATTTGGATATTTTAAACATTTAAATATCTAATAATCAAAATATCTTCATTATATTTGCCTGTTGGCAAATTGACAACTATTTCGTTTCCGGCGGTTGAAGACCAGACCATTACTGAATGGCTTTTAAAACATTCAAATGTTTCACAATAGTCAGTTAAAAAAAGCCAAAAAGACTAAACGCAAAGACGCAATGACGCAAAGGTTTTATTATGAGAGAGTTGCGATTTATGACAATAACTGTGTAAATAATTAATTAGTGTCTGTCCATAAAGTACCATTTGCTGTGTTACGCTTGCCACCAAAATACTCATTTACGAAAAGTAAACTGCGTTTTTGGCGGCTTCGCAAGCCTTGCAACCGGCACGTTCTGAACAGACACACATATTGCAAAAATTTATGCGAGTTTATAGACTCGCAGTAATTATCAGATATCTGTAAAATTTTAACAGAGTATTGGTTTAACGAACTATTGGCTTTCGAAAAGCAATAATTTATCCCGAAAAATTTATTGAAGTTTGCTATATGTAAATTATTAGATATAAGTAATCGACAGGCAGAAGTTTGCCAGGCAGAAGGCAGAAGTGTTAAATTTTGCAGATAAGAATTTTACCGTTAGTACCGAATATTGGCCTGATAAGCAAAAATTCAACTCCGCAAACAAATAATTGATATAGAGTGTTTTGTAATTTGAGTTAGATAAAAGATGTATCGTGAAATGAACATAGACAGGTTTACTACAGCAAGAAAATGTATAAGTTCTTGCATGCGAGTTCCATTCGACCTTAATAAATAAATTATGTACGAATGAAAATTATTGACAATGGAAGTACAAACAATGAAAATTAAAGACCTGGATGCTAACCAGCTCGACCGTGCCGCGAGTATGCTTAAGGCAATTGCACATCCCATGCGCATTGCCATTTTAAGTCATCTTGAAGACGGCAAAAAGTTAACTGTCACCGAAATTCACAACTTGTTGAATATCGAGCAAAGTACTACTTCTCATCATTTGGGCATACTTAAAGACAAAGGCGTTCTGGCCTCTCAAAGAGAAGGTAAAAACACTTATTATTTCCTGAAACACGACAGTTTACGGAATATTGTTGAGTGCGTCAGCCGTTGCTCGGTTGACTGAGATTTTTCTGATATTGTTTTGATGAAGGGCAGATAATGGTGAAGATCAGATTAACTAAAGAGTTCCGTTTCGAAATGGCCCACGCTTTGTGGAATTACGACGGATTGTGCAAAAACATTCACGGACACTCTTACATTCTGCAGGTAACGGTAATTGGTGAACCCTGCACTGACGAAAATAATCCCAGGTACGGAATGGTCATGGACTTTGGTGATTTGAAGAAGATTGTCAAAGAAGAAATCGTTGAAAAAATGGATCATTCTCTTGTTTTGAGTAACCGGGCTGATGTCGGCCAACTATTACAGATTCCGCAGCTCACCGATCGTCTTCACATCGTTGCGTATCAGCCTACCTGTGAAAACCTTCTGGTTGATTTTGTGCAGAGAATAAATGCCCGACTTCCACGGCATATCAAACTTTTCAGCCTGAAACTACACGAAACCGGCAATTCTTTTGCCGAATGGTATGCTTCCGATAATGAGTAGTTGTGCTTTTTTTCTTAATTTTCGGAAATAAAGCCTATACATCATGTCAGAAAAAACAAAAGAACTCTTTCTTCTTGATGCTTATGCGCTGATATTCAGAGCATATTATGCATTTATCCGAAATCCCCGTGTTAATTCCAAAGGTCTTAATACCTCAGCCATTTTTGGCTTTACCAATTCGTTGCTCGAAGTGCTGAACAAGGAAAATCCTTCTCACATTGCAGTGGCATTTGATCCGTCCGGGCCGACTTTTCGGAACGAACTTTATGAACCATATAAAGCCAACAGGGAAGCGACCCCGGAGGATATCAAAAAGGCTGTTCCTTACATTAAGAAAATATTGGAAGCCTTTAATATCAATACTATTCAGGTTGACGGGTTTGAGGCGGACGATGTGGTGGGAACCTTGTCGCGAAAGGCTGCAGACGAAGGGTTTAAAACTTTTATGGTAACCCCTGATAAAGACTATGCACAGCTCGTTACGGAACATACACGGATGTACAAACCCAAATCGGCAGGAAACGAAATTGAAGAATGGGGCATTGACGAAATACGCAAAAAATTTGGTGTCAAAAATCCCGCCCAGGTAATCGATCTCCTCGCACTCTGGGGCGATAGTGCCGATAACATCCCGGGATGTCCGGGTATTGGTGAAAAAAGAGCGAAGGATATCATCAGTAAATATGGTTCTATTGAAAATGTTTATGCTCACATCGATGATTTTTCCGGTAAACAGAAGGAAAATCTCATCAACTATAAAGATCAGGTCGAACTGTCCAAAAAGCTGGTAACCATTAACACCAGTGTTCCGATTGAATTCGATGAAAAATTATTCCTGCATGGCAGTCCCGATCTTGAAAAACTTCAACCTGTTTTTGAAGAGCTGGAGTTTAAAACACTGTGGGAGAAAATCGCAGGGAAACCCGGAAATTCGGCTACTCAGGGCTCTCTTTTCGGGGATGAAGAAGCGGCAAACATTCCATCCAGATCGTCAAAAAAAACAATTAAGGAAACCAGGCATCAATATTATCTGGTTGAATCGCAGCAGGCACTTGATGCATTAGCGGCCGACCTGAGCGTACAAAAAGAATTCTGTATTGATACGGAAACCTCGGCCATTGATGTATGGAAGAATGAACTCGTCGGTTTATCTTTTAGTTTTAAAAAAGGTGAAGCCTACTATGTTCCTGTTCCTAAGGACAAAAAGGAAGCTCAAAAAATTGTCGGAAGGTTTGCAAGTGTGTTTCAGGATAAAAAGATTTTAAAAATTGGTCAAAATATCAAATACGATTACCTGATGCTGAAACGTTACGGCGCAGATATGAAGGGCCCGTTTTTCGACACAATGGTTGCTCATCATCTGGTTCAGCCCGGACTGAAGCACAATATGGATTTTTTGGCCGAAACGTATTTGAATTATACACCGGTTTCGATTGAAGAACTCATTGGCGCCAAAGGGAAAAATCAGGGCAGTATGCGGAACATTGATAAACAAATCGTGACCGAATATGCCGGTGAAGACGCCGATATTACTTTCCAGCTCAAAGAACTACTCCTAAAAGAGCTTGAGAGATATAAAATGACCTCCCTTTTTCAGGAGGTGGAAATGCCGCTACTGAAAGTACTGGCGGAAATGGAATATACGGGTGTTTGTCTGGATACCGATGCCCTGAAAGAATATGCTAAAAAGCTCCAAAAGCGAATCAGTGAGTTGGAAAAAGAGATAGAACGTGAAGCGGGTACCGAATTCAACGTTTCCAGCCCGAAACAAGTGGGAGAAGTGCTTTTCGAAAAAATGAAAATCGACGATAAAGCAAAAAAAACCAAATCGGGCCAGTACAGCACAAACGAAGAAATTTTGCAGAAACTTCGCGACCGTCATCCTATCGTTGAGCATATACTTGAATATCGTGGGCTTAAAAAATTGTTAAACACCTATGTAGAGGCATTACCTAAATTAATAAATAAAGAAACGGGAAGATTACATACTTCCTTCAACCAGGCAGTAGTGGTCACAGGAAGACTCAGCAGTTCCAATCCTAATTTGCAGAACATACCCATCCGTGAAGAAGAAGGACGGGAGATGCGCAAAGCTTTTGTGGTTTCCGATGCTGATCATCTTTTCCTGAGCGCCGATTACTCCCAGGTGGAGCTTCGCCTGATGGCTCATCTGAGTGAAGACAAAAACCTACTGGATGCCTTCAACAAAGGGGAAGATATTCATGCTGCCACCGCGGCTAAAATTTTTAAAGTCGAAGTTGATAAAGTCACTCCGGACATGCGGAGAAAAGCAAAAACAGCTAATTTCGGCATTATCTATGGAATTTCAGCTTTCGGACTTTCTGAACGATTGAACATTCCTCGTGGAGAGGCCAAAGAAATCATTGATGAATATTTTCAAAGCTTCCCCGGTGTCAGGCAATATATGGATCGTGCCATCAGGCAGGCGCGAGACAAGGGCTATGTGGAAACCATGTTTGGACGCCGCCGCTATTTGCCCGACATCAATAGCCGCAATAGTGTAGTTAGGGGAGTAGCCGAACGAAATGCGATTAATGCGCCCATCCAGGGCGCTGCTGCCGATATCATTAAAAAAGCCATGGTTGCAGTGGACAGGGCTTTTGAAAAGGAAAACCTGAAAAGCAAGATGGTTATTCAGGTTCATGACGAATTGAACTTCGAAGTTTTAAAGTCTGAGGTCGATACTGTAAAGCAAATTGTTAAAAAAGAGATGGAATCGGCAGTATTACTAAAAGTCCCGCTTGAAGTAGATATGGGAATTGGCAAAAACTGGCTCGAGGCTCATTAGGGTCTGTACATAAAGTGCCATTTACTGTGTTATGCTCGTCCGAAAATTACTCATTTACAATGAGTAAACTCCGTATTTTCGGACTTTGCAAGCCTTGGAAATGACACTTTCTGAACAGACACATGATAAGTAGGAAATTTTTTCTACTTTATAGACAGGCACTCATTATCGGTACCGTGAAATTATCTGAACATTATTTCGAAAACCAAATGAAATGAGCCTGGCAAGGTTTCCCACAACAAGAAATATGTTTAAATGCTTACATGCCTGTTCCATTCGACCAATGACTTAAGTAAATTTTATACGAATAAAAAGGCTTCACGAGGCCTGTCAATTATTTTTTTGCTGTTAATTTACTTTCGCTGTAACTTTTCACAATCTTTTAGCGTCGCACCTCTACCAATTTACCTGAAACCGGATGACAGTAGAAGAATACAACGATTGTGTAAAACAGTATGCCGACAATGTTTACCGCTTTGTCCTGAAAAACATTCGCGATGAGGACAAAGCGGCAGATATTGTACAGGACGCCATTGTACAGGACGCCTATGAAAGAATGTGGAGACATCACAGAAATGTTCAGCCCGGCAAAGGAAAAAGCTACTTGTTTTCTACTGCCTATCATGTCCTTATTGACCATACACGCCGGGAAAAAAATTCGGTGAGAATTGAAGAGGCCGACCTTCGTGAATATACTCATTCAAAACAGTATTCGGATTTGCAGGAAATTCTGCACCAGGCGTTGGAACAGTTACCTTCCGACCAGAAAATGGTGGTTATGATGCGCGATTATGAAGGCTATTCGTATCAGGAAATTGGTGAAATGACAGGGTTGAGCGAAAGCCAGGTCAAAGTTTACATATACCGGGCCAGAGTATTTTTAAGAAAGTATATCGGGAAAATGGAGGTGGTGGTATGAGCAGAATTGACAGAAATAATTACGAGATATGGTTCATCGATTATATGGACGGAATACTGAGCGATGAATCTGAAAAGCAGCTGTTTGCTTTTCTTGAAAAAAATCCTGATTTGGCCGAAGAACTGGATAAGTTTGAAGAGTTAACGCTGCAACCCGCCGACATTTCCTTTGATGCTGCCAGCAGGCTTCAAAAGAGCGAAGCCGATGTGATGCAAATTGCCAGACCCGATTTCCTGATGATTAAACAGTTGGAAGATGGTTTGACGGAGGCTG
This sequence comes from Anaerophaga thermohalophila str. Valhall, assembly GCF_000250735.1. Lineage (GTDB taxonomy): Bacteria > Bacteroidota > Bacteroidia > Bacteroidales > Marinilabiliaceae > Anaerophaga > Anaerophaga thermohalophila_A. The sequence continues at coordinate 15,835 of NZ_AHZV01000132.1, read as the reverse complement.
AAGGACAGGAATTGGCTGAAGAAATTCGTAAAGACGAGTCGCTTATCAGAAAAGGAAGAGAATACCGGCTTACCAGACTGGCACCCGAGCTTATTGAATATGCCGGAAAACACTCTTTAATCCGGAAGGAAATTCGTCCGATGTTGATTCAGATTAGCAGAATTACGGCAGCGGCAGCCGCAGTTATATTTGTGATGATCTTCGGACTAAAGGTTTTTAACAGTGTCCCTGATGAAGACACGATCGCTCTGCATCCTCTGGAGCCTTTGCCGGCTGATATTAATGAAACTGTTGAGATAGAAAAAGATTTGAAGAATATAATAGAGCCGTATAATTCAGCTAAATTATTATCATCTCGACAAAAGGTTGAATATTCTGTGTCTGATATACAAGATGATATAAAGAGGCAGAATACAACCATAGAATCTTCTGGTACTATGGATGCTCCAATGGTTCCGCTTCCGTCACGCGGCTTTGATCAGACCTTGTTTGTGTCCGTGCCCAATGCCTACGAGGCAGGACTGCGTCACATGATGCCAATGTATCTTGATCTTAACCGCGAAAAACAAAATTTTATTGCAGAGAATAGAGAACCCGCATCGCCGGAAGAAACCAATAGTATTCTGGTTCGTGGAATCCAGTTTGTTGACAAAGTTTCGGGCGATCTGGTTAATTTTGATAAACTTTACGATGAAGATGGAAATTTTGTAGCCTACAACCTTAAAGCAGGCGGATTTGAGGTGGAAAAAAAGCTGAGAAAATAGAGGCGGTGTAAAAATGATGTATCGCTAAGTAATGCTTGTTCGTTAGCTCTCAAAAATTTTCACAATATGTGTGTCGGTTCAGAAAATGTCATTTACAAGGCTTGCGAAGCGGCCAAAAACGCAGTTTACTTTTCGTAAATGAGTATTTTGGCGGCAAGCGTAACACAGCAAATGGTACTTTATGGACAGACACTAAGTAGTGCTCGTCTAACTACTTTTCTATGCAATCCTGTAAAAGATTCCCCGTTCTCCGATCTCGGTTGAAATTTTACCGTTCGCCTGCAAAACATCCAGGTATTTATTAATTTCATTAACGTGTAAACCCAAAATGTTTCGAAGATCATAAACAGTGCAGGGACGCCGTGCAATGGTCTCAAGAATTGCGTATTCGGTGTCGTCGCGGTAAGCTTTGGAGTCTTGCCTTGTGGCAGCAGCTGCAACAACCTTCACATTTTCAAGCCCCAGTTTCTCGCGGATATTTTCCAGCTCCTCATTTGATGCCGCTCTTAAACCTTCTATGGCCCCGGGTCGATCCAGAGTGTTTAGTTGAACACGATGAGGCTGAATTTTTTCAATCGCATTTTTCAGCGCTTCAAGTTCTTCTGCGTTATCATTGTAACCTGGGAGGATAAATATTTCTAGCCATATTTTGCCTTTAAATTCTTTTCGAAACTGGATGAGGCCGTTAATGTGGTCATCAACCGACAGATGTTTTTCGGGGCGGTTCAATTTTTTAAAGGTACTGTTGGTTGCAGCATCCAAAGAGGGAAGCACAACATCGGCATCCATTAGTTCTTCTCTAACCTTCTTGTCTGAAAAGAGAGTACCATTGGTCAGCACAGCGACTTTTAAATCGGGATAGTTCTCCTTAATGAATTTAAGAACATCTCCTATTCTTGAATTGAGCGTTGGTTCTCCATAGCCCGAAAAGGTAATAAAATCCGGTGCAGGATGATTCTCAAGATAGGAAGTTAGCTCATTTATCACTTTCTGATAAGGAACATATTCCATCCGTTCGGTTGTCAGCTTAGTAGTTAGCCCTACTTCGCAATAAACACAATCGAGTGAGCAGACTTTTCGGGGAACCAGATCAATGCCCAACGACATCCCCAATCTTCTTGAAGGAACCGGGCCAAAAATGAATCTATACATAATTCTCTGGGCTGTTTTGATGAATTAGTACTACGTGCTAAGGAAGTGAGTTCAATATTTTTTCAAAGGTATAACTCTTGTTTAGAATTTGTACAAACAAGCCCGGTTTTAACATATTTTTCTTGTTTGACTGATCAAAGATGAACCGTGAATTGCTTTAACACTTTGTTTGATACTATGTCAAACTTCTGCCTGCCGGATGCTCTTATCTGACTCAAATTACAGAAAAATATTTATGAGCAAACTGTTGTACAGTTTTTGATGTTTTCTTATCAGACCAATTTTCGTAATAAGTTATTAACAATATTCCGTCATACATACAAAGCAATAGTCCGTTAATTTTTTGTAAGCTCCTTATATTCAACGGGTTATATTCAAGTGATTTGTTTTGATAAAATGCAGATTTTCAACAGGATACAAATCATCTTGTATCTTAAAACTAATAATCTAACGATCTATTGATAAAGATGTCTGGTATTAATTGTTTAAACAATTTATGGCACAAGTCACAACTCTCTCATAAAAAAACTTTGCATCAAATATGTCTGCGTTTAGGCTTTTTTCAACTGACTATTGATAAAAAATCCACCAAATTAAATACTTCTGCCTTCTGCCTTTTCCTGTCGAATACTTATATCGAATAGTCTGTTAAAATCTGACGATTTGTTAATTCCCTGTCATTTTTAATGGGTTGGCGCTTATTTCTGTTATATTTGCATTCTGATAGGGAAAATGTTTTACCCATGAGCAATACTGCCGCCAAACGAAAACTTAGAAGTTCTTATGTAACAACCGTGATAAGTATATCACTGGTACTTTTTCTTTTAGGTATTATCGGGCTTCTGATCCTGAACGCTCAAAGGTTGTCAACGTATGTAAAAGAAAATCTGGGATTTACCATTCTGGTAAACGACAATTCTCGAGAAGCTGAAGTTCAGAGGCTTCAAAAAATCCTGAATGCATCATCTTATGTACGCGAGGCTGTTTATGTGAGTAAAGCTGAGGCTGCTGCTATCATGGAGGATGAACTGGGAGAAGATTTTGTCGATTTTCTGGGATATAACCCACTGTTATCAAGCATCGAGGTTAAAGTTTTTGCCGAATATGCGAATCCTGACAGCATGGCGGTTATTGAAAATCAGGTTTTGAACTTTCCGCAGGTAAAAGAGGTTTATTACCAGAAGAATCTGCTTCATGCGGTCAACGAAAATATTGAAAAAATAGCCATAATACTGGGTGGGTTTGCCATCTTGCTGTTGGTTATAGCCATTGCTTTAATTAATAACACCATACGATTATCGGTTTATTCCAGGCGTTTTTTAATCAAAACCATGCAGTTGGTTGGTGCGACCAGAGGCTTTATACGGCGTCCTTTCCTGGCAAAGGGCATTTTGCATGGCCTGGCCGGCGCTACCGTGGCCATTGTTCTACTATCGGCGCTTATTTACGGGTTAACCAATGAAATGGAAGGGATGATTGGTTTTGACAATTTTTGGTTGCTTGGAACGCTTTTTGCAATTGTGATTGTTTTGGGGATATTAATTACACTGGTTTCCACGTTTTTTGCCGTAAACAAATATTTACGACTGAAGGCTGACGATTTGTATTTTTAGAAATTAAAAGAACGGTAATATGTCAAAAAAAACGACAGAAAAGAAATCGGAGATGGCGCTTGAAAAACAGAATTACCGGTTACTGGCCATCGCATTCATCATTGTCGTCATTGGCTTTTTGTTAATGACGGGCAGTAGTAATGAAGACCCGCAGATTTTTAACGAAGACATTTACAGCTTCCGGCGTATTACCCTTGCGCCTCTTGTTGTCTTATTCGGCTTTTTGTTTGGTATTTATGCCATAATGAAGAAACCCGCCGATGCCAAAAAAGCCGGAAAGCAAGGGGAAGAATAACTTTTTTAGCCACCTGAGTTCATACATATTTTTATGTCTGTTCCAGTGTCACCTGCTAAATTTTTGAATAAAGCAGGTTAAACACCATTCAACTATGTCTGCCCTGTTCGGGGTGGACATTTTTAACGTTAAATAGGAGTATTTGTTTGGTATATAATAAATTAGATGAATTGGTTTGAAGCTTTAATTTTAGGTTTGATTCAGGGGTTGACAGAATTTTTGCCGGTGAGCAGCAGCGGCCATCTTGAAATCGGAAAACACTTACTTGGTATTGATTCCCCGGATAGTTTGCGTTTTACTGTCGTAGTTCACGGAGCGACCGTTTTGAGTACCCTGGTGGTTTTCAGGCAGGATATTGTTTCGCTTCTCCTCGGTCTGTCGCGTTTTCGGTGGAATACTGAAACACAATATATTGCAAAAATCGCTGTTTCAATGATTCCCATTGCTGTTGTAGGGCTGTTTTTTAAGGATTATGTTGAAGAAATTTTCGATGCCGACAATATGTTACTCGTGGTTGGACTGATGTTATTGATAACCGCGGCGTTACTGGGTTTTACTTATTTCCGAAAATCGGGTGAGCGTGATATTGGTTTTTGGGATGCTTTAGTGATTGGTGTTGCTCAAACCATAGCTGTTTTGCCTGGAATTTCGCGTTCCGGGGCAACCATTGCAACCGGTTTATTGATAGGGAATAAACGTACCGAAGTGGCGCGTTTTTCATTCCTTATGGTATTGGTGCCGATTTTGGGCGAAAATATTCTTTCATTATTAAAAGCGGATGTTTCTCAAGCTCCTGTTGATGGAGCTATTGGCCCCTGGGTTCTTCTGACGGGATTTTTGGCTGCTTTTATCAGCGGTTTGCTGGCTTGCCGGTGGATGATCGAGATTGTCAAAAAAGGACGGTTGATCTATTTTGCTATCTATTGTGTCATCGTTGGAGGCTTGGCAATCGGGGGCTATTTGTGGTAATTTTGAATGAAGAACGGACTTAAATGAAAATAGAAATCACAACAGATATTTTACAGATTGCTCACCCAAAGACGTTTTCAGAGGGCCGGATTTTTTTGATTGATAAGCCTTACAGATGGACATCCTTTGATGTGGTGAAAAAAATACGCTCACGTCTGCAGCATGGATTAAAAATAAAGAAAATAAAGGTTGGTCATGCAGGCACACTGGATCCGCTGGCAACGGGCCTGGTTATTGTTTGCACCGGTAAAGCAACGAAGAACATTGACCAGCTGATGGCCAAAGAAAAACACTACTTTGCCAAAGTAAAATTCGGGGCTACAACCCCTTCTTTCGATCTTGAAACGGAAGTTGACAGGGAATATCCTTATGGACATATCGGGAAAGAAGAGATTGAGACAACCCTGAGTCAGTTTTTAGGCGAACAGCAGCAAATACCACCCGGATTCTCAGCCATCAGGATCAATGGGAAACGCGCTTTTCACATGGCCAGAAAAGGTGAAGAGGTGGAAATGAAGGCTCGCAAAGTGATATTTCACGAATTAAGGTTGTTGAACTATCAAAATAATGAAGCTGAAATATTTGTGCGCTGCAGTAAAGGGACCTATATACGTTCTTTTGCCCGCGATCTGGGGCTAGCCCTTGGTTCCGGAGCTTATTTATCCGGACTGAGGCGTACGGCAATCGGGAATTATAGTATTGATAAAGCTATGACTATTGAATATTTTGATAATCAGTTTAATATTTTAATTGAAAAATGGCGAAACAAAGGACTGATTTGATTTATGAGCGTGGTATAAAAAGACATTTTTTTGTCAAAACAGCACAGAGTTTGGCAACAAAGATGCTTTTTAGACCGAACTCATTTATATTGAGTATTGTTGAAAAAGGGCAGCAGATTCCTGAATCACAAGTTACTCCGGCAGGTAGATGAGTAAGAAAAAATAAAAAATTTTTTTGAAACAAATTGATTATTCCTGCGTATAAGTTACGCTTATTTTTGTGCAAAATTTTGAATTATAAACCATACAAAACTACAAGGCGGCATTATGAAATTGTCAAAGTTTAAATACAAATTGCCTGAAGAGCTTATTGCATTGCATCCCGTACCTAACCGCGACGAGTCGCGTTTGATGGTTGTACATAAGGACACCGGGAAAATTGAACACAAAATTTTTAAAGACATCATTGATTATTTTAATGAGAAAGATGTCCTTATTTTTAATAATACAAAAGTCTTTCCGGCACGATTGTATGGGAACAAAGAAAAAACAGGTGCCGAAATTGAAGTATTCCTGCTTCGTGAATTGAACAAAGAACAGAGATTGTGGGATGTATTGGTAGATCCGGCCAGAAAAATCCGGATCGGGAACAAACTTTATTTTGGAGAAAATGACACACTGGTAGCAGAAGTTATTGACAACACAACTTCACGTGGCCGTACGCTTCGTTTCCTTTTTGACGGCTCTTACGAAGAATTTAAGGAAACACTTTACAGCCTGGGAGAAACCCCTTTGCCCAAGTTTATTAACCGAAAAGTTGAACCAGAGGACAGGGAACGTTATCAGACCATTTTTGCGAAACACGAAGGAGCCGTGGCAGCCCCGACCGCCGGAATGCATTTTAGCCGTGAATTACTGAAACGTTTTGAAATAAAGGGGATCGATTTTTCTTATATCACTCTTCATGTTGGTCTTGGCAGTTTCAGGTCTGTCGATGTTGAAGACCTGACCAAACACAAAATGGATTCGGAACAAATTATTATTCCTGAAGAATCTGCCCGCATCATAAACAAGGCAAAGGACCAGCGCAAGAGAGTGTGTGCTGTTGGAACAACGGTAATGCGAACCATCGAGAGTTCTGTTTCTACCAACGGGCACGTGAATGCTTTTGAGGGATGGACCAATAAATTTATTTTTCCACCGTATGAATTCAGTGTTGCCGATGCTATGGTTTCCAATTTTCATCTGCCGTATTCCACATTACTCATGATGGTAGCAGCCTTTGGCGGTTATGACTTGATTATGAAAGCATACAAGACAGCCGTAAAAGAGAAATATCGTTTTGGAACTTATGGAGATGCAATGCTTATTATCTGATTGCAACAACAAAGAATTGTTTTTCCCGCATTCATCTTATTTTTGAATGTGGGTTTTTTTTATTTTTTCGTAACTTTTGCTGCATTAATCGGCAATTTGCTATAACCTGTTAAAGCTATGATAAACATCCTTGTTCCCGTTACATTTACCGATTATTCGGTCAATGCACTTACTTATGCTTTGACCCTCGCCGGTAAATTTCCGTCGACAGTAACTATTTTGCACAGTTTTCCCGAATATGAAGACCTTGAGGAAGAGGCCGCACCCGACATGCCGAACTCCGAGGAGAGCATACAACGAAGGGAACAAAATGCGAGAGACCGGCTGGCCGAGCTTTGCCAGGCTACCATCAACAAAATGACTACTATTCAGGATCGAAATATTGAGCTTCAAAACAGGTTTGAGTTTGGATATCCCGAAGATGTGATTACGGAAGTATGTAAGGAGATGAATTCTGATGTGGTCATTATGGGTACCAAAAGCAAAGGGGAAACCATAAAAGAACTGCTTGGAAGCATCACTGCTGATGTAATGAAGAGAGCTGAATCTCCCGTTCTTGCCGTGCCGGCAAATTCGAAAGTCGACCTCGAAAAACTCAGTAAGGTTTTGTTTATTACCGATTTTAGCGACAGCGATTATATTTCCATTCATAAGCTGGTTCGTCTTATTACTCCATTTCATACCGAAATACATGCCATCAGGTTTGTTAGTCATAAACCCGATAAAGCAGACATAAGAAAACAAGAGCAATTCAGAGACTATTGTAAAGCCACATACCGTAACCACCAGATGAAATTTGGTTTTGAAAAGGGCGAACCGTTTATTCCTGCTCTTGAAAAATATGTTGGTGAAGATAATATTGATTTGATCGCTATGACCAAACGAAAGCGCAATATGATTGCTCAATTGTTCAGCCCTGAAATTACCCGTAGAATTCTTTTTCATACCGATATACCTTTATTGGTATTCCATCCCTGAACCGGGATGGACCTTTACCTGTTTTTAAAGAAGACCCGGACGAACAGAGATATATACTGAGAACTAACAGCGCTAAACATGGGAACTAAAAAAATGAAAATCGGGATTCTTTCTGCCGGAGGCGATTGTCCCGGAATCAATGCCACCATCAGGGGCATCGGCAAAACTGCTATTGTTGAATACGGGATGGAGGTGATTGGTATCGCCAATGGTTTTACCGGCCTCCTGGAGAAAGATGTTATTCCGCTGAATGAACAGCTTTTGTCAGGGATTCTCACACTGGGAGGTACGATTCTGGGGACATCCAGAATGAAACCTTTTAAGCAACAGGAAGGGGACATCGTTTCTGATAAGCCGCAGCTTATTAAGCAAAACTATAAAGAACTTGGCCTGGATGCATTGGTTTGTATTGGTGGCAACGGCACCCAGGAAACAGCCAACCTCCTGAGTCGCGAAGGACTTAATGTGGTTGGTATTCCCAAAACTATTGATAACGATGTTTGGGGTACCGATGTTACTTTCGGATTCGATACTGCCCTGCATATTGCCACTGAGGCCATCGACCGGCTTCATACCACGGCCAATTCGCATAAACGGGTCATGGTGATTGAGGTGATGGGACACCATGCCGGATGGATCGCTTTACACTCCGGAATTGCAGGAGGTGGAGATGTTATTCTTATACCCGAACTGGAATATGACATGAACGTTGTTGCCAACTGCCTGATTGAACGCAACCGAAAAAAGAACCTTACTCTATTGTTGTTGTTGCTGAAGGAATTAAAACCGGCAAAAAGAAAAAAAACGCAGGGGCGTTTATTGCCAAGAAAATCCGAAAAATGACCGGTCTCGAAACAAGAGAAACGGTTCTCGGTTATATTCAGAGAGGAGGAAGTCCCACACCGGCCGACCGGATTCTTGCTACCCGTTATGGCGCTTATGCTGCTCAAATGATCTACGAGGAAAATTTTGGACAAATGGTTGCCATACGTGGAAACGAGATCATCAGTATACCGCTGGAAGAAGTTGGCGGTCGTCTGCGGCTGGTCGATCCTGAAAACGGGCTGGTGAACAAGGCCCGTCACATGGGTGTTTGTTTCGGTGATCAATGATGGATGGTTTTATTAAACGAGCATGGCAAAAAGAGATTTAAGACAGATTGTAAGATGTTTAGATTATCAGATATAAGATAACCCAGGTTAGACTAAATTTATACTGAACGGATGAGTAAAACTAAAATTGAAGAACTGAATAAACGATTTCCGGAGAAAGACCCCACAGAATTGCTTAGCTGGTTCCTTAATGAATATGGGGATAGGGTAGCACTCTCGTCAAGTATGGGGGCCGAAGACCAGGTGCTGACCGATATGGTGCTGAAAATTAAACCGGATGCCCGCATCTTCACGCTGGATACAGGAAGATTGTTCCCGGAAACTTACGACCTGATTGACCGCACCAATAAAAGATACAATACAAAGATTGAAGTACTGTTCCCTGATTACAAACAGGTGGAAGAAATGGTTAACACCAAAGGGATCAATCTTTTTTACGAAAGCATTGAAAACCGCAAGCTTTGTTGTCATATCCGAAAGATAGAACCGTTAAAACGCGTCTTTAAAACCCTTGATGCCTGGATTTGCGGGCTACGTGCCGGACAATCTGTGACACGCCAGAATATTCAGGTTGTTGAGTGGGACGATAACAACGGGCTTATCAAAGTTAACCCTTTGGCTCGTTGGTCAGAATCCGATGTATGGAACTATATCAAAGAAAACAAGGTGCCTTATAATCCGCTCCACGATAAAGGATATCCCAGCATTGGTTGCCTGCCATGTACCAGGGCCATTGAGCCATGGGAAGATGTGCGTGCCGGGCGGTGGTGGTGGGAAAATCCCGAAAGTAAGGAATGCGGGCTGCACAAACGTTAATCTATCGAATGATTTCTGTATGCGTTCCTGTATATAATGCTGATGTGCGAAATCTCGCGCTTATTCTTGACAAACAGGCCGGGCAGTTGGCTGTACCCGTTGAGCTGGTTTTTATCGATGATGCATCCGACGAAGATTTCAGGAAAACAAACCGTGAAGTTCATAAATTTGGGCGATTCATTGAGTTAGATGCCAATATCGGAAGAGCACGGATCAGGAACCTGTTTTTAAAATATACTGTGTATAACTATCTGTTGTTTCTGGATTGTGATGCACAAATTATTTCAAACGAGTTTTTGGATAATTATTTTTCGGCCATTCCATCCAATTATGCTGACGTGGTAATTTGCGGGGGCAAAATTTATCCGGAAGAAAAGCCGGAACGAAATCGTCGTTTGCGATGGAGATACGGAATTTTGAAAGAAAGCACTCCGGCTAAGGAACGAAGACGATTCCCGAACCGTTCTTTTATGAGCAATAATTTCTTGATCAGTCGTCAATTATTGATTAAATTCCCTTTTGATGAAAATTTATCGGGATATGGGCATGAGGATACACTCTTTGGGTTCAACCTGAAGAAGAATAACATCAACATTGTTCATACAGACAATCCTGTTATGAACGGGGAGCTGGAAACCAACAATGAATTTTTAAGTAAGGTTAATCAGAGTATTATCAATCTGAAGAAAACATTGGAAATAACCGGATATGATCAAAATTATATAAAGGATAACAAATTATTGCGGTTTTACTATCGCAACAGAAAATTACGATTTTTATTGACTCCGGTTCTCGGAATGATTCATCCGGTTATAAAATTTTTACTTGCCAGCGGATTTGTCAGCATTTGGTTGTTGAATATCTACAAATACAGGATGTTTGTTAAACAAATGCGATAAACAAAAAAGCAGAAACAAATGAAGCGGGTCAGAGTAATAATAAGCGGCAGAGTACAAGGCGTAGGCTTTCGCTATTTTGTTCAGGATAATGCACTTCGCTTTGGGATTAACGGATATAGTAAAAAATATGCCGGGAGGTAATGTGGAGGTCGATGCTGAAGGAGAGGCGGAGCCGTTAGACCGTTTTTTGATGGCATGCAGGCAGGGGCCTCCGCAGGCAAGAGTCGATGACTTTGTTATTCAGGATGTCCCGGTTTATGGATATACCCGGTTTCGCATACGGCATTGTGACGATATTTGAGGATTTTTAAGGCCCATTACCGGCAGATGGCACCATTACTCCTTTTCTTCATAAAAAGTCAGCAGGTCTTCAATTTGCTCGCAACTGTTATCGGGGGAGAATTCAATGATTTGATATTGGCCGATTCGTTTTTTGTAAAAAGGATCCTGATTTAGTAAAGCATGCAGACTCTCCATGTCTTGCAGGCAGGATAAAATTACTTCACCGGTATTAGGGGTTCGTGGGCCTGAGGTAATAATATTGCCCTGTTCCATTTGTTCTTTAAGGAAAGATTTATGTTGTTGTTTGACGGCATTGATCTGGGCATCAGAGCTCCGGTATTGAATCAGGATTACGAACATTGAGCAGGATTTTTTTAATTTAAAATTAAAATATACGAAAATGCATGATTAAAGTTTCAGCCGATAAGAAGGCTGCTTCGTAAACTTTATGTATATTTCAGACCCGAAATCACAAAGTATTGTTACGATGGAAATTCAAAAGCTAAAACCAACCTTCTATTTTGCCGGAACTATTGTTTTGTTTGCTATTCTGAGTTTCGTTTACTTCAGTCCCGTTCTGAAGGGATATGAGTTACCTCAAATGGACAACATTCACGCCATCGGGATGTCTCAGGAACTTGTTGAACATGAAGAGGCAACCGGTGAACATTCGTTCTGGACCAACTCCATGTTTGGAGGAATGCCTGCCTATCAGATTAAAGGAGATTCTTCGGCTAACATTTTCAGTTATATCAACAGAATCGTGCGTTTTGGATTGCCTTATTCTACGGTTGCTATTTTGTTTCTTTATCTTCTGGGCTTTTATGTCCTTCTTCGAAGTATGAAAATGGGGAAGTTATTATCTCTTCTGGGGGCTATAGCTTTCGCATTCGGATCCTATAACATTATCATTATCATCGCCGGGCACATCACCAAAGCTTATGCTATTGCAATGATGGCTCCTGTTATTGCCGGTATTTTGTATACCCTCAACAGCAATAAATGGAAGGGCGCATTTTTTACTGCTTTCACCCTCGGTTTGCATATCGCCTATAATCATGTGCAGATAACTTATTATCTTTTTATTCTGGTTTTGGTTTTAATGCTCAGCCGTTTCATCTATGCCTGGAAAGACGGTCAAATCAGGGATTTTCTCATCAGAGCTGCAATCCTGGTTGGAGCCGCACTTTTGGCGGTTTTGCCAAATTTACCGCACCTTTTGCCCACATACGAATACGGAAAATTCAGTATAAGGGGGCCTTCCGAATTGGAATCCTCTACGAAAGAGGGAGAACAGGATGCAGGCCTCGATCGTGATTATGCTTTCGACTGGAGCTACGGAAAAGCGGAAACACTGACGCTCTTGATCCCGAATGTTATGGGGGGTGCATCCGAACCTTTGTCAAAAGATCCACGGGCAATGGAAGAGGTGGACAACAGGTTGAGGGAAATTGTCGGAGGGCAATCGCAATACTGGGGAAGCAAGCCCTTTACATCAGGGCCGGTTTATGTAGGTGCGCTGATTTGTTTTTTCTTTGTTCTCTCATTGTTTTTCTACAAAGGCCGTGAAAAATGGTGGTTGGTTGCCGCAACTATACTTTCCATTATCCTGGCATGGGGGAAGAACCTGGAGTGGTTTAACTATTTTATGTTCGATCACTTCCCTCTCTATAATAAATTCCGGACTGTTGAGATGACTTTGGTTGTTGCAACTGTCACAATCCCTCTTTTAGGGATGATAGGTTTAAAAAAGGTTGTCGATAATCCTGCATATATTCGCGAGCAGAGTAGTAAGTTTCTTGCCGCCTTCGGGCTTACCGGTGGCGTTGCATTGATCCTGTATTTATTTCCCGATTTGTTTTTCAACTTCATGAGCCGGGAAGAAGTCACTGCCCTCGCGCAACAAAAGCAGGATATGCCTGATCAGGCTATCCTGATTGATCAGGTGATTATGAACATGAAACAGGCACGCATGGCCTTGCTGAAAACCGATGCATTAAGGTCATTCTTTTTTATTTTACTTGGAAGCGGCTCTCTTTGGTTGTACGCTACCAATCGTGTTTCGAAGAAATATATTCTTCCGGGATTAGTTTTGCTGGTACTTATTGATTTATGGGGTGTTGACAAACGATATCTGAACAGCGACGACTTTGAAGCTCCCCGGCAGATTTCCAGCCGGTTTGAGGAGACAAAAGCCGATGCATTTATTCTGGAAGACGATGATACCAATTTCAGGGTTTTTACCATTTATCGCAATCCTTTTACCGAGGTGAATACATCCTATTTTCATAAATCAATAGGCGGATATCATGGTGCTAAACTGAGGATATATCAGGACATTATTGATTATTATCTTCAAAACAACTGGCAGATGCTCATGGGACATTTCAGAAACGGGGGATCAAGGGAAGAGGCGTTGGACCTTTTAGACGGAATGCCGGTTTTGAATATGCTCAATACAAAGTATGTTGTTTATCATCCGGGACAAGAACCCGTCAAAAACATCCATAATTACGGAGATGCCTGGTTTGTTAATAATTTCAAAGTTGTCCTGTCTGCCGAAGAAGAGATATCCGGACTGAGAAATGTGGATTTGCAAAAAACAGCCCTCATCAGGCAGGACCGACTGGATGATTCCTGGAAGTCGTATCAGAATGACAGAGAAGGTGGAAACATTGAGTTAATAACTTATGCTCCCGATAGGCTGACCTACAAAGTAACATCTCCCGGAAAGAAAGTTGCTGTGTTCAGCGAGATTTATTATCCTGCCGGATGGAATGCATACATCGACGGGGAAAAGACCGAAATAAAAAGAGTTAATTATATCCTCCGGGCATTAATGGTTCCCGATGGGGAGCATACGGTTGAATTTCGTTTTGAGCCGTCATCAGTCCGCCTGGCCAACACCCTTGCCATTTTCGGAGGCATTTTAATACTTCTTTTTGCCGCTTTCCTGCTGTGGAAATATAAACCGGACTGGTTAAGAAAATCTTGATAATTGATGAAGAGAAGCATCCGGCATGGCATGATTTGTGTTTTTATTCGATCAAGGAATTATGATTTAATGTATACAACAATAAATAGTAACAGTAACAATGAAGAAATTAAGAGGAAAAAAATGGCTGGGATGGAGCACCGGAATAGCAATTGCGTTAATAATATCTCTGGGGTTTGTATCTGCGAATAATGAAGAGAGGAATTTTTCCATTGTAAAAAATCTTGATATTTTTTATTCGCTTTTTCGTGAACTGAATACTTATTACGTGGATGAAACCGACCCGGAAGAACTGATTGAAACGGGTATTGAAGCAATGCTCGAATCGCTGGACCCTTATACTACCTACATCTCCGAAACCGAAATGGATGATTTTAATTTTATGACCACCGGTGAGTATGCAGGTATCGGGGCACTCATTACCCGCCTGGACGACTATGTTTGTATTTCCGAACCCTATAAGGGCTTTCCGGCCGATGAAGCCGGACTCAAAGCCGGCGACAAAATCCTTTCCATCGATGGTTTTGATATGAAGGGCAAAAGTACGGAAGAGGTGAGTAATAAGCTTAAAGGACCGGCCAATACCGAGGTAAAAGTAGTTGTTGAACGTTACGGTGTAGAGGAACCACTGGAAGTCACCATCATCAGGGAGAACATCCAAATAAATCCGGTGCCGTATTATGGATTGTTAGAAAACAATACCGGAATTATTGTGCTGAATAACTTCACACATAATTGTGCCCGCGAGGTGGAAAATGCACTCAGCGATTTGAAAGAACAGGGCGCTACGAAAATTATTCTTGACTTAAGAGGCAACCCCGGCGGATTGTTAGATGAGGCGGTTAAGGTTGCCAACCTTTTTATTCCCCGGGGGTCGGAAGTTGTCAGCACCAAAGGAAGAATTAAACAGTGGGACAAAGTTTACCGGGCCACAAAAGCCCCTGTTGATACGCTTATTCCTCTCTCTATAATGATAAACAGAGGCTCTGCATCGGCGTCTGAAATTGTGGCAGGCGCTATTCAGGACCATGACCGGGGAGTAATTGTTGGAAACCGGTCATTCGGTAAAGGGCTGGTTCAGACAACCCGGAACCTCCCATATAATGCTAAGTTGAAAGTAACAACCGCAAAATATTACATCCCCAGCGGGCGGTGTATCCAGGCGCTCGATTATTCACACCGAAATGAGGACGGAAGTGTGGGATATGTTCCCGATTCTCTTGTCTCGGAATTTCAGACCGATAACGGGCGCACGGTATATGACGGTGGCGGAATTTCTCCCGATGTGGTAGTGCCCCGCGATACCCTTAGTAATATTGCTTATGCCCTGATGGCCCAGCAAACCATTTTCAAATATGCAAATGTCTTTGTTTCTGAGAATGTTTCCGTTGCAAAACCGGAAGCGTTTGTTGTCTCGGATGATTTATATAGCGACTTTACCGGTTTTGTGACCTCCCTTGATGATTTTAAATATACTTCTGCAAGTCGCGAACGTTTCAGAAAGTTGGTTGAGGCTGCCAAAGAAGAAGGATATTATGACATCCATCTGGATGAATTTAAAGCGCTTGAAGAGAAGCTCGATGTTGATGTTTCGTTTGACTTAAAAACATTCCGTGATGAAGTAGATGACCTTTTGGGAAATGAGCTCATGAAACGTTACTATTACCAGGAAGGCACCATTAAATATGCTTTGAGGCACGATAAGGTTCTCAAAAAAGCGCTTGAAGTGATGAATGACGAGGCGCAATACCGTGGCATTTTGAGCGGCGCTGTTTTAAGTCATGCAGGGGACCGGCTTCACAGATAGAAAAAATGAAACAAACTTGAAAACGATTTTAACCTGCTTTATTCATAAGTTTTC
>NZ_AHZV01000133.1 GCF_000250735.1 Anaerophaga thermohalophila str. Valhall | reverse complement strand
TTTTCGTAAATGAGTATTTTGGCGGCGAGCGTAACACAGTAAATGGCACTTTATGGACAGACACTAATTAGAAAAACCGCACACAAAAATGGCTTCAAAAAAGTATTACGTGATATGGCTGGGGCATAAAACAGGTATTGTTGACAACTGGGAAGAGTGTAAAAAACGCATCAACGGATATAAAGGGGCCAAATATAAATCCTTTAAAACCCTTGAGGAAGCACAAAAAGCGTACGAATCTCCCTGGAGCGAAAATATTTCCTCGAACAAAAAAAACACTTCACAAAAAAGTCGGAAAAAAATTTCAGTCAACGGCCCTGTTTGGGAGAGTCTGGCTGTCGATGCGGCCTGCAGCGGCAATCCCGGTCCCATGGAATACCGTGGAGTACACGTGAAAACCAACAAGGAATGGTTTCATGCAAAATTCCCACTTGGCACCAATAATATAGGGGAATTTCTTGCTATCGTACATGGTCTGGCCGAGCTGAAACGCAAAAACCTCAATATCCCGGTTTACAGCGATTCATCTATTGCCATCGGATGGGTAAAAAAGAAAAAATGCATAACACAGCTGAAAGATTCTCCAAAAACAGAAAAATTATTTAAAATGATACGCCGTGCCGAAAACTGGCTCCAAAACAACAAATGGTCACAACCCGTTCTGAAATGGGATACTGAAAATTGGGGTGAGATACCGGCCGATTTTGGAAGAAAATAACTAATTCTTTGTGATAAGAGGTAACCGACATCTCACTTTACTTCCGGATTTTCCACCTTCCGAAATAAGATCAATAATCTCGAGACGGGGATTCTTATTTTCAGGCGAAATGAGACTGAGACGTTCTTCAATCAGCTCAATGCTCTCTTCGGATATGTCATTCTTTACATAAACTCCTTTATTCTCAAGGGTCAATTCCAATCCATCATCCTTTTGTTCGTAGTAAATATTGATGCCGGGGCACTGATTGTTCTTAACTTTTCCTTTCGAGAACAATGCATCGATCAGCGGACGAACCAACATTGGCGGTACCAGCAAGTACCGCGACCCTGAAATAACACAGGAATTAACTCCACAATCAATTTTCTGGAAATAACGGCGGCATTGCACTTTAAGGTATTTATTCAGAAGTTCAATTTCTTCTTCAAGAGGAATAAGTTCCATATCCCCGACATCAAGAAGCTTTCTTACCAAATCGGCGATATCGTTTAAATATTCAACGGCTTCATCTTTCTTATCCTCAAGAATATAGTTTTGAACCGATGTCAATACATTGAAAATCAGATGTGGGTTCATCTGAAGCTGATGTATCTTTTGTTGAAGAACCTGTTTTTCTTTCTCCTTTTTCAGAAGGTTACTGCGTCCGTAAAGAAACCAGGCCACAATACCGAGAATAACAATTAAGCCAAGGATAATCAGAATCAGATTTTTCTGGTTATTTCTGGCTTTCATTAAATTAAATTCCTTTTCCATCAAATCTTTCTCCAGCTCATTATCAATCGTTTCTTCAAGATAGGCTTTATTGGAAATGATCAGGGAATCTTTTAATTGCGAATAGGTTTCGAGAACATCAACGGCTTTTTCATAATCTCCTTCCGCTTTCAATGCCTTAAATAAAGAATACAAATTTTTCTGTCTTAAATTATTCCATCCCATGTTCCGGGCGGTTTGTTCAGCCCTTTCATAAAAAACCACCGCAAGGGAATTTCTCCCCTGTTCGTAATATAGATCACCTAAAAGACTGTAAATGTTGATCAGGTAAGATGGCGATGAGTGGGTATTGAAATAGTCGAGTGCTTCTTTCAAATAACGAGCCGATTTTGCATAGTCCTTCTCGTACAAAAATAAGGCTCCGATATTACATTTTACCTTTGCAACACCTTCTGAATCGCCAAGTTCTCTGTATATCCCAATGGCCTGACTATATTTCTCTATCGCCGGATTATTCAAACCCCTTCCGGCAAGATAAATGGCATAATCATTTAAAACTGCTGCAGCATCGGCCAATGAATCCATTTCGAGAAATATATTTAACGAATGATCAAAATACTTTTCAGCACTTTCATACCTGCCGGCCTTGTCCTGCACCAGGGCAATATTGTGAAGACATTGAGCAAAACCATATTCATTCCCGGTTTTTCTTTCATACTCCGACGATTTTAAAAATGCTTCCAGTGCCTCATTGTATCGTTCTTTAAAATACCTGGTAAGTCCTAGATTGTTAAAATAGATGGCCTTTTTTTCAGGCTTCTCAATATCATTCAGGTATTCAATACTTTTTTCATAACAATCACCGGCAATATCAAAATGTCCCTGATAATAAGCCGCTTCTCCTCGAAAATACCATCCGCTCGAAGCAAGTGTGTCATTCCCGGAGTTTTCTGCATAAGTAATCAGTACCCTGGCAAGAGAATCGGCCTTTTCAAGCGAATCCGGCAATAACTTTTTCAGTTTGTCTTCAATCTCAAAAACAAAGAGGGAATCATTTTCTGAAAACGCTTGACTTGTGCACCCCAGAATAAAAAAGCAGAAAACCAGAAACGAAAATTTTTGACCTTTCTTCATGCTTCAAAACACTAATAAAACTGACATATCTCACATTCGTCTCACAAAACTAAGGAATTATCCCATTTTAAAGCAATTTAAACCGGTAAAAACCGTCCTGTATCAGAAGTATATGGTTAATTGTGCTTGTCCATAAAGTCAATAGTCAGGTGAAAAACCTACACGCAGAAACCTAATGACGCAAGGTTTTATTATGAGAGAGTTGTGGCTTGCGTCATTAATTGTGTAAATAAATAATTACCAGACAACTGTAAAAGTTTAACGGAG
>NZ_AHZV01000134.1 GCF_000250735.1 Anaerophaga thermohalophila str. Valhall | reverse complement strand
CAGGTTAAATGTGAATATGAAATTATTTTTTGAATAGGATGAGTTTTATCCGCAAAGCAATTCAACAATGAAGAAGAATATATGGATTTCAGCATTAATCGGACTTTTGTTTGCGAGTATGGCATCTGCTCAGGACTTCACCGTTGCTGCCGATGGCTCCGGTGACTTTAATACAGTTCAGGAAGCCATTGATGCGGTACCCGATTTCAGGAAACAACGCACTACTATTTTTATAAAGAATGGTGTTTACAAAGAAAAACTGGTGCTTCCCGCTTCAAAAAACAATGTGACTTTTGTTGGAGAAGATAAACATAAGACCATTATCACCAACGATGATTATGCCTCCAAATTGAATCGCTTTGGCGAGGAAATGGGCACTACCGGTTCTTCAGGCTTTTTTGTCTTTGGAAGTGATTTTACGGCGCGCAATATCACCTTCGAAAATTCCGCAGGTCAGGTGGGGCAGGCAGTTGCGGTTCGAGTCGATGGAGATCGGGTAGTATTCGAAAACTGCCGGTTTCTCGGGAATCAGGATACGCTGTATCCGCATGGGGAGAACAGCCGGCAGTATTACAAAAACTGCTACATCGAGGGAACCGTTGACTTTATTTTCGGTTGGTCAACGGCGGTTTTTGAGAATTGTGAAATTATCTGCAAAGACCACGGTTACGTTACTGCAGCCTCCACCAGCAAGGGGAAAGAGTTCGGGTTTGTTTTCATCGATTGTCGCATAACAGGTGATGCGCCGGAGAATTCATTTTACCTGGGACGTCCATGGCGATCTTATGCCAAAACCGTGTTTATTAATTGTTTTCTTGATAAACACATTAAGCCGGAGGGATGGCACAACTGGGGCAGTGAAGATAAAGAGAAAACGGCATTTTATGCCGAATATAATTCTTATGGCCCCGGAGCAGCTCCTATGAAGCGTGTTTCCTGGTCGCACCAGCTAACCGATGATGAAGCGAAGAAATACACCCCGAAAAATATACTTGGTGGAGATGATAACTGGGATTTTCAGGGCTCCCTAAATCCCCCCCCCCATGGGGGAATTTGAGTTTTGAGTTTCGTGTTTTCAGAATTCGATGCTGGTTGTTGAATTTGGGGTAATGCCAAAAAGAACAATGGAAAATAAATTTGAAACAGGTTGCTGACTTTTTCAGCAACCTCTAAGTAATAAAAAAAATTAAAACAAAGTATAATGAACAAACTATTCCAATCACTGGCCATCATGATGATGGCTTTTCCGGCTGTTAAGGCACAGGATGCGCCGGTATCAGAAGTATGGGTGGCCGATCAGGGTGACGGAACCTACAAGAATCCGATTATTCATGCCGATTATTCCGATCCCGATGTATGTAGTGCAGGAGATGATTATTATATGACAGCATCCAGTTTCAACTGTGTTCCCGGTTTGCCCGTTTTACACTCGAAAGACCTGGTCAACTGGCAACTGATTGGTTATGCATTGGATACTCAGTATCCTGAAGACCACTTTTCCAGGCCACAGCACGGGAACGGCGTGTGGGCGCCTTCTATTCGTTATCAGGATGGTGCGTTTTATATCTTCTATGGCGATCCCGATTTTGGCATTTATATGCTGAAAGCTTCAAATCCTGAAGGACCCTGGACAAAACCACATCTTGTTAAGGCCGGCACAGGACTTATTGATCCCTGTCCGCTTTGGGATGATGACGGGAAAGCTTACCTGGCACATGCCTTTGCAGGCAGCCGTGCCGGTGTTAAGTCTGTACTCATGGTTCATGAAATGACACCCGACGGGAAATCACTGATTGGCGAACCGGTGATGGTTTTTGACGGCCATGACGATAACCCGACAGTTGAGGGGGCTAAGTTCTATAAACACGATGGATATTACTACATTTTTGCCCCGGCAGGAGGCGTTACTTACGGGTGGCAGTTGGCCATGCGTTCAAAAAGTCCCTTGGGTCCGTACGAAGCAAAGCGGGTGCTGGAGCAGGGCTCTACCGATATCAACGGCCCGCACCAGGGCGGATGGGTGGAAACCACGAAAGGGGAATACTGGTTTATTCATTTTCAGGATAAAGAAGCTTACGGTCGGGTTGTTCATATGCAGCCTATGAGGTGGCAAAACGGTTGGCCCGTAATGGGCGATGACTTCGATGGCAACGGAATTGGTGAGCCGGTATTGACTCATAAAAAACCAGATATTGACACTGACTGGAAGGTGGTTACGCCCCCTGAGAGTGATGAATTTAACCGCCATACCACCGGGGTTCAGTGGCAATGGCATGCCAATTCCAAACTGAAATATGGTTATCCCTCGGGTAATCTGGGTTACTACCGGCTCAACTGCCGTCCGCGTCCTGAAGAAGCTGATAATTTGTGGCTTGTTCCCAACATGCTTCTTCAGAAGTTTCCGGCAGATGAGTTTATGGCCACCACCAGACTTACCTTTAATCACCGGTTCGATGGAGAGGAAACCGGCTTTGTTGTGATGGGTGATTCGTACCAGTACATTTCGCTAAAACGGGAGAACAAGAAACTGCTGGTTCGGGTGGTGCGTTGCATCGGGGCTCGTAAAGGCGGCAACGAAGAGATACTCTGTGAGCAGGAAGTGGATAACAATACCCTATATTTTCGTGTTGAAGTAAGAGACGGAGCGCTTTGCAGTTTCAGTTTCAGTGAAAACGGTCGGCGGTTTAAAACCGTTGGAGAAGAATTTCAGGCTGTTCCCGGTCGCTGGATCGGTGCAAAGATCGGCTACTTTGCCCTGCGTGACGGAATGATCAACGATGCCGGAAACGTGGATATTGACTGGTTCAGGGTGGAGCCGGTGAAATAGCTGAAGGGAAAAGCCAGGCGCGTGGAACAGGAAAGATAATTCCCTTCATCAATTTCGCCACTAATGCTTTTTAGACCACACTTATTGATTTTACCGCTTTTTCCAGCAAATCTCTGATCTCCTCTGCTATGGGAGAGAGACTGTCGTTTTCGACTGCCATCATGGAAGCCACCGGGTCTACCGCAGCTACTTCCACCTTTCCATCTTCCAGCTGTTGAACGATGACGCTACAGGGCAGCATGGTACCAATTTTGTTCTCCTGTTGCAACGCTTTGTAAGCATTTGGCGGATTACAGGCACCAAGAATTTTATATTTCCTGAAATCCACATCCAGTTTTTCTTTGAGTTTCTCGTGGATATTGATTTCGGACAATACACCAAAACCCTGTTCTTTTAGGGCTGCTTTGGTCTTTCCTACTGCCGTATCAAAATCTGTGTTGAGGGTTGTTTCGATGTAATAATTCATAATCGCAGATTTTTAAGTGTTCTACAATACTGCAGAGAGCATGGGGTATGGGGTATAGTGATAGTAACCACACATTGCCCTATGCCTTATGCTCCAGGCGTTTATCTTAGTTTTCGTTTCAACAATTGTGCATTAATGGCCACAACAACCGTGCTTAAACTCATCAGTACAGCCCCCACAGCCGGGTTGATCAGGATGCCGGCGCTATACAAAACACCCGCTGCCAGCGGAATTGCCACGACATTGTAGCCGGTTGCCCATATAAAGTTTTGGATCATTTTTCGATAAGTGGCTTTGCCAAACGATATGAGTGAAGCAATGTCCTTAGGATTACTGTTTACCAGGATGATATCAGCCGTTTCGGCAGCCACGTCTGTGCCCGATCCGACGGCAATGCCCACGTTGGCCGTGGCCAGGGCAGGGGCATCGTTGATGCCGTCGCCGGTCATGGCCACGAATTCGCCTTCATCCTGCAATTCTTTTATTTTCTCCAGCTTTTGATCTGGCAAAATACCGGCAAAATAGTCATCCAGTTTGAGTTCATCACTTACGGCTTTGGCCACTTGCTCATTGTCACCCGTCATCATGATCACTTTAATACCATTTTTTTTCAGAGATGAAATGGCTTCATGTGATTCGGGTCTTATCTCATCAGACAGAGCAATGACACCTGCCGGCTTGTCGTCTGCCAGAACATAAACCACGGTTTCCTGGTGATTTTCTGCCTGGTTTTCAGGAATTTTAATATTATTTTCTTTGAGGTATCCGGGACTGACAACCTTCACGTTCTTATTATCAACCATACCTTCAATTCCTTTTCCACTAATAGAGTTGAAGTCTCTGCTCTCTTTTATTCCAAGTTCAAGTTCTTTAATCTTTTGCATGATACCGGTTGCCAGCGGGTGTTCTGACTTAGATTCCAGGGCACCTGCCAGCTTGAGGATGTCATCCTTTTCATATTGGTCAGACAGGGCTTCGTAACGGCTAACTGCGAAGTTGCCTTTGGTCAACGTCCCCGTTTTATCAAAGGCAAGGAGCGTTATTTTTCTCGAATTTTCAAACGCCGTACGGTTTCGAATCAACAATCCTTTGCCGGCCGATAATGATGTGGAAATAGCTACCACCAAAGGTACTGCAAGTCCCAGGGCGTGGGGACAGGTAATAACCATGACACTGGCCATTCGTTCAAGTGCAAAAACAAAACTCTCGTCCAATAACAACCAGGTGATCAATGTGCCAAATCCAATAGTTAGAGCGACGATGGTAAGCCATTTAGCAATCCGGTCGGCCAGATTCTGGGTCCTGGATTTTTTACTTTGAGCTTCGCGAACCATATTGATGACTTTGTTGAGGTATGCCTCCTCACCAACCTGCTCCACCGATAGCGTAAGCGAACCATTGCCATTAATGGTACCGCCGATTACCTTATCATCTTTTGATTTCCTGACCGGCCTGGATTCTCCGGTAACCATCGATTCGTTTATGCTGCTTTCTCCATCCGTAATGATTCCGTCTACAGGAATTTTTTCGCCCGGACGAACCAGTACTTTATCATCTTTTTTTAGTTCATTGACTTTGACATCCTCTGTTTCACCATTTTTTAGACGGTGGGCTTCGGATGGCATGAGTGCAACCAGTTTTTGCAGAGACCGGGAAGCTCCCAAAATCGATTTCATCTCAATCCAGTGTCCCAGCAGCATGATGTCGATCAATGTTGCCAATTCCCAAAAGAAAGAACTGCCTTCAAGTCCGAATGTGGTAGCCGAACTATAGCCCCAGGCCACTGTGATGGCTACTGCTATGAGGGTCATCATACCGGGCTGTTTCTTCTTCAGCTCGTCAATCAGGCCTGTAAGGAAAGGCCATCCGCCATAAAAGAAAACGATGGTGGAAAGGGCGAACAGCAGATACTTGTCATATCCCTGAGTCAATGAAAATTCGAACCCCAGAAGTCCTTGAACCATGGGAGACAAAACGAGTATTGGGACGGAAATGACCAGGGAAATCCAGAAACGTTTCCGGAAATCTTTGATCATCATAGTATGGTGCTGTGAATGGTCATGGCCTCCCTGGCCGTCATGATCATCGTGGTCTCCATTACCTCCATTGACTTTGTGATTACCATGCCCATGCCCATGTTGATGATCATGGTTATTTTGTTCTTTCTGATGATCGTAACCATGGCGCTCATGAGATGAATTCTGGTGATCTTTATGGGTGTGCTGCATAAAGTCAGTTTTTGAGATTATGCGTAAATTGATGGATTCTTTGTCATGGAAAGAAAGCCGATCGGAATCCACCGAGCTTAATTCTCCAAATCTTTTTTGCGTTGTTCAAATTCATCTTTGTCGATTTCACCTTTGGCATAGCGTTCCCTTAAGATATTCAAAGGTTTATTTGTGCTGGAAGAAGGTTTCTCGCTGTTTGTCCGGAATACCTTAAATGCCAACCAGAGGATAATCAGCAGAATAATAATCCCGATTATCCAGCCGAAGCCCATTCCCCAGCCATGTCCGAATCCTTGCATCATAAAAAGGTTTGAGTTTTATTGATTCATTCTTCCTTGCCTCATTCCGGGCATCACCATACCGGAATCATCGTCCATCATTTTACAGGCTTTTTCCTGTTGTTCTTCATTCAGTACTTTTCGCATCTGCATAGCTGTTTCGTAAGCTTTTACATGCATCTTTACCCTGATGTCAGCACACTTCTGAAGTTGAGCATGAACCTCATCAGATGAAGCCTCATTTTTTAGAAGCTCTTTTAGGTTATTGTGGTACTCTGTCATTTCGGCTTTCATATCCACTTGTTGCTTTTCAAAAGCAGCCTTCATGTCAATGAGTTCTTTTGTCTGCTCTGAAGAGAGGGAAAGTTTGTCCTGCATTTGTGGCAACAACTTTACCATCATCATGTAGCGGCGCATGGGCATGTCCTGCATCATCATACTGCCATGAACGGGCATCATCATGCGTTTTTGCATCATGTGCATCATTT
This sequence comes from Anaerophaga thermohalophila str. Valhall, assembly GCF_000250735.1. Lineage (GTDB taxonomy): Bacteria > Bacteroidota > Bacteroidia > Bacteroidales > Marinilabiliaceae > Anaerophaga > Anaerophaga thermohalophila_A. The sequence continues at coordinate 10,196 of NZ_AHZV01000134.1, read as the reverse complement.
TCATTCCCGGCATCATAGTCTGCATGCCAGACATTTCATTTTCTTCCTGATGCATCATCTATTTCTTTTTGCTCCATGGATTTTTCTTTTATTTGCTCATCCATTTGAGCGTTTGCCATGAATGTTCCTGAAAGCAAAATCAGGATTGCGATTAATGTAGTTTTCATAATAAATCCTCCAATTATTTTAAATGTCAAAATATTCTTTGGCAGATTATTAGACTTAAGACGATTAGATTTAAGAATATTAGTGCAATACAACCTTTCTTGTATCTTTGATCTAAATTTATAACCTCAACCCTCAACCCTCTAATTGTCTATTCTGATGATCTTCACAATATCACACCAGATGTTCTCCACCTTTATTTGATCAGCCTCAAAATCGGCTTTCAAAAGATTATCATAAGTCTGCCGGTTTATGTTGGCACCGTAAATGTAAAGTGGAACGGGATTGATAAAGTCCATGAATTTGCTGCTTGCTATGACCGAGCCGGTTTTAGAGTTACTTTTTCCTCGTGCATTACAGGCACTCAGGCCGGTAGCAATCAAAAGCAGGAAAATGAGTTTTGTTGAAGTGAAGTTTTTCATTATCAATGCTTTTGTAAGGGTAACAAGTGAATGGGGAGATTGTTTGATGGTGCATGGAGCGGAGTGCAGGGAGCCAGTGACAATGCTCTGTACTCCCGACTCCTCGCACTATGCTCTTAATGCTGATGCCCGTGGTGATCATCCTTGTCATCTTTAGTCTCTGAGCGATCGTACTTGCAGCATGCGGGAAGATTATTGTAAACTTCATCAGAAGCTTTGTGCTTTCCGGTATCATGTCCTGCTTTTGCAATGGCTTTTTGAATGTCATCGATGGAGGTTTGTGACTCATCAAAGACTACCGTAGCCATCATTGTCTCTTTGTCCCAATCGGCTTTACTTACTCCTTCCACCGATTTTGCAGCTTTCTCAATTCGTTTTTCGCACATACCACAATTACCTTTGACTTCGAATTTTTCGGTTTTGCTTTGTGCAAACACCGCTACTGATCCCATCAGCAGCATGGTTAACAAACTTAACATTGTTCGTTTCATAACGTTTTTGTTTTTGTGTTTAAAAAATAGAAATTAATTAATATGGGATGGGATAGGTAAAGACGCACAATTGTGCATCTCTACAATCTGTGCCTCTACCAGGAGGTACGATCATGCGTCTCTACTAAATCGATTCCACACCGGAATCGTTGTTTTTTATTTTGTACACTTCATCTACAGGTGATACAAGGATCATTCCATCACCCTGATAACCCGTTCTTCCTTTTTCCCGGATAATGCCAACCACATTTTTTACATCACTTCGTGGGATTATTAATTCAATCTTTGTGACTTTGCAGGCGTCGGCAAAGGGATACTTTTCGCTGATGTGCCTTTCTTCACTATCTGTGTATTTTCCGGTACCTTCACACTCAACGAGTGTCATGGCTCCAAAACCTTCAGATTTTAGGGCCTCGAAAACTTCTTCTACTTTGCGATGGCGTAAGTATGCTTTTATCAGTTTCATGGTTTTGTTCTTTACAATTGATTAATTCATTTGCCAAACAGCCGGAACAATAATTGCTTTCTTTTTCTCCACATTTTTGTTTTTCTCCTGAATTATTAATCAATGACAATGCCAAAAAGCCTGTTGCTAAAATCAACAAAAAAACGGTTGGTATAAGAACATTCCATATCATAAGAAACCTCCTTGTTTTTTTGATTTCTGCTATTGTAAAGATAAGAGATTATTGGCTATTTGTTTTTACATAATTCGTTGAAAAACTTGTATCTAAGATATTATTTATTCCTGTGTTGGCAGGTCTGGATTACAGCAATTTGGTTGACCGCCTTTAAATGCCTCCTTATTTCCTTTTGAGATGTAACTGACCAATTTTTTAAGCCATCCCCCGGTTTGTTTATTGTCGCCCAATATTTTGTATCCTGCATTCTCCAATTGTTGTCGGAGAAGTTCGTCAGTCTGAACATAGCCATCATATGTAATGGTTATTTCTGATTCTGAAGCATTGGCTTCTTCCACGCCTTCCACTTCCGATATCAAGTGAATGATTTCAGAAATGCTTTTCCCAGAAATCGGATTGACAAACTGAAAAGTGTTAGTTATTAAGCTTTCGTTCATGGTTGCCTGGTTTTTATATGGTTAGAGAAGTAGAAAAGATTTAGGTTAAGGTTGAGAATTAGAAAAGAGGCGATATGCTCTCTTTTCTCAACCTTAACCTCAACCTTTGCCTCAACCTTTGCCTTAACCTCAACCTTAGTGTAATGTTTCTCTTACCTCTCCACATTCCAGCATCATGTCCCCATAATACGGGTTGCGGATGTTCTCTTCAGTGCTCAGCCAGTAAGCACCCTTGTCGTTGTTGGCCATGGGGCAGAACTGGTAATAAACGGTTTTTCCGTCCAGACCAAGTGCTTTGATTTTCCGGTATAGTATTGGATTAAAATCTACAAAAGCATTTCGCTGGACTTCTATTTCTTCTGACTGACTGATGACTTGTAGCGCTTCTTTCATGGTGTCAAGATTCTGCATCCAGAAAATATGAGCTTCTCCATCGAGTAGCGACATATCGATTTTTTCAAGGGTCTGCAGCGTTTTTCCTGCTTCGGAAGCTGTTTTTGAGGCATCCGATTCAACCATGGCATCCTTCATTTTAATGTATTGATTAAAGAATACGGTTAGTTGCTTTTTAAACTCTTGAGGTGCCTCATAGTTGGAAACTTCGTTACTGTCACCCTCCTGATAGTTGCTTTCCATATTTTCCATTTCACCGGAAGTCATGTCGCCATGGTTATGCCCGGTGGCAGGTTTACCTCCTTCAGGGCTCATCATGCTTGGTTTGCCGCTGAGTTGAGCTGCTGCGTCAATGCTGAAGGTGCCATGGACGGCGATTTCTTCACCTGGCTCAAGTCCCTCTTCAATAATGTAACTGTCGCCCAGGTCGGGCCCCAGCAATACCTCACGCATAAGAAAGCTAACATTGTCCCCGGTGGCCTTTTTTACATACACTACCGATCGCTTTCCTGTCCACATGACAGCCGACTGAGGCACAACAATGCTTTCTTCATTTCCGGAAAGACCAGCTTCAACTTCTCCCGAAACAAACATCTCGGGTTTCAATTCCATATCTGAATTTCTAACCTCTACACGGGCTTTAGCCACCCTGGTCTTTGGATCAATTACAGGATCTATGTAGTTGATCTTGCCTGAGAAGGTTTTTCCCGGGATGGATGAAACTGTAAAAGTAACCTCATCTCCTTTTTCGATCCAGGGGATATCACTTTCATAAACATCGAACAAAACCCAAACTGTTGATAAATCAGCAATCTTGTAAATGGGTTGTCCACGCCTTAAATAATCACCCGGTTTGACCGGCTTTTCTATTACATAGCCCGAAATATCGGCCAATACCGGGAACTGTTCCTGTGGTTCTCCCGTAGAGATGATTCTTTGAATTTGCGCATCTGTAAGTTTCCAGTTTTTCAGCTTTTCATAAGCGGCCTGGTAAAGCCCTGGCTGTGTATCTTTCAGTTTCCGGGCTTCAAACAATTCTTCCTGGGCTGTTACCAGATCGGGAGAGTAAACGTATGCTACCGGTGTCCCTCTTTTTACATATTGTCCGGTGAAATTGACGGTCAGTTGTTCTATCCTTCCGGGAACATGCGACGATTGAGAATAGACTTCCCGTTCATCGGCCTGCACTTTACCGTCGAGGCGTACAGTTTTGTGAGCGGTTCCTTTTTTCACGGTTTGGGTTTGCACGCTTGCCAGTTGCATAGCTGCAGGTGACATCTGAACGGATATTGGGTCGGCTTCACCCTGATCTTCTTCCAGGGGAATCAGTTCCATTCCACAGATGGGGCAGTCACCCGGTTCGGGTTGTCTTATTTGCGGGTGCATGGAGCAGGTCCATATAGTTTCTTCCCCGGAATGATCGTGTTGAGATTCCCGATCGGGCGCCTGTAGGTCTCCTGATCCTCCAAAGAGCAGCCAGCCTAGTAGTAATCCTGCTACCAGGGCGATTCCTATGGTTATTATTGTTTTCTTTTGCTTTACTTTGTTATTATCCATAGTGTTTAGTTTTGTTGTTGAGACGCAATATCTTGCGTCTTTTGGCGAGACGCAACATCTTACGTCTTTACTTTTTATTATCTGTTGTCCATCGTTTTGCGATGCCCCCTGCCAGTGATTGTGGTCAGGAAAGTCCCCCCTGGGGGGACTTAGGGGGCACCCGTCACATAATCCATCTTTGCAACAGCGGTCTTATACTTACTAATGGCTGCGACTTTTTTCTTTTCATATTTCAACAATTCCTGTTGCATACGTAAGACTTCTTCAAACTCCTTTCCGGAATTGGAATACGCAGTGGTCAGCAGTTTCAGGGCCTGACGCGTTTCTTTAATCTGTTCGTTGTAAAGCCTGATGAGCTGTTCCTGCTTGTTTATGTCGAACCAAACCTGCTCATATCTGGAGATCAGATTATTTGTAAACTCCTCTTGTTGAAGTGCCAGGCTCTCCTGTTTTAGCTGTGCTTCTTTGACAGCCGCATTGTATTTCTTTCTGAATATGGGGATGGTGACCGATACCATGGGCATGATCACATCCTTCCCGCTGTCTTCTACCTGCATGTCGGTAGGCTCTCCCACAGCCACATAATCAAGACCAAGCCCCAGTTTGGGATACCCGCTTTTTCGGGCGGCTGTTTCAGCAGCTTCGCTTGATTGGCGCATTAATTCCAACCTTTTAAGCAAGGGATGTTGTGCCATCAGGGAATCTTTATTGAAATGCCCCGGAAATGAATCTGTGCTTTCCACTACTTTTATGTCTACATCATCTTCGGCGGACCTGTTCAGCAACTTGTTGAAGGTGGTGAGCAAAGGCTTTTCTTCCTGATTGAGAATGTCCAGGTTGGTGGAAGCCTCTTTCAACTTGATGTCCACCCTCAGGACATCCACCATGGTACCCTTGCCGTTTTCAAAGTGGCGTGCGGCTATCTCCTTGTATGATTTCAGGATTTCGATGTTTTCCTGCTCAATTTGTATCCATTTTTTGAGTTTGTAAAGCGGGTAATAAGCAGCCGCCACTTTGTAATAAAGCTGGTTACGTGCATCCACGAATTCCTGAAACTTAGCCTCGGCCGCCAGTGTTGCAGCATCTTCTTTCGCTTTCAGGGTACCAAACCAGGGAAACATCTGCGAAAGCGAAAACTTCGCTTCCTGTGGTCCCAGGCGGGTCTCCACGGGCGAGATGAAGTACCCGAACGAGAATGTCGGATCGGGCAGTGAACTTACCTGTGGTATCCGCTGTAAAGCTGCCTCAAACGCCTTGTATCGGGCCTGCAGACCCGGGTTGTTTTCGGCAGCGGTGCTGAAGTAGTTCTCCAGGGATTGGGCGCGGGTGCCTGTTGATCCCAGGAAAACTAATACCACTATTATTATTAATTGTTTTGATCTCATATTATTGTTCTTTTTGTTGGTCTTCTGGTTGTACCCCCGTTGCTATTAAGGGGTTATTTATGTTGATCCTTTTATTGGGTTCTGGTTGCATTTCTGGTATCTCTTTCATTTTAAGAGAATGGTTGTAGAGACGCACGGCGCCCGAAGGATCGGGGCTGGCTTTGCGTCTTTACCATCCTGCCCTTCAACCATTTCACCCTTCAACCATTTCACCCTTTTTCATCTTCCTCATCTTTCTCTCTTCCCGGTAACTATACAACACCGGCACAATAAAGTAGGTCACAGCAGCAGCGATCATTCCACCAAATGCGGGAATGGCCATGGGGACCATAATATCGGAGCCTTTTCCGGTAGATGTAAGCACCGGAAGCAGCGCGATAATGGTGGTGGCAGTTGTCATTACCGCGGGGCGGATACGACGCAGGCCTGCTTCAGTAACAGCATTCCTGATGCCTTTGATGCTTGTGGGACGGTTGCGTTTGAAACTCTGATCGAGATAAGTGCCCATTACCACGCCGTCGTCGGTGGCCAATCCAAACAGGGCGATGAAACCTACCCATACTGCTACACTCAGGTTGATGGTTTGCATCTGGAACAAATCCCTGATGTTGGTATCAAAAACGGAAAAGTTGAGAAACCATTCCTGGCCGTAAAGCCAGATGAGTACGAACCCCCCGCTGAATGCCATCGCGATACCGGTGAATATCATCAGTGATGTTGATACCGATTTAAACTGGAAGTAAAGAATCAGGAAAACAATGATCAGAACCAACGGGACAATGATGGATAACCGCTTTTCGGCCCTGACCTGGTTCTCGTAATTTCCCGAAAATTTATAGCTGACACCCGAAGGGACTTCCAGTTCTCCATTGTCGATTCTTTCCTGTATGGCTTTTTGAGCATCATTGACCACCACTACTTCTGAAAATCCATCGCGTTTATCAAATAGCACATAGCTTGTCAGGAATGTTTCCTCACTTTTGATCACCTGAGGACCGCGAACATACTCGATATCCACCATTTGTGACAAAGGAACCTGTGCTCCTGTGGGGGTAGCCATAAGTATCTTTCCCAGTGATTCGGGATTTTCCCTGAGTTCGCGCGGATAACGTACTCTTACAGGAAACCGCTCACGACCTTCCACCGTATTGGTGATTCTCATGCCCCCGATAGCGGTTTCGATGGTTTGTTGCACATCTTCTACCGTGAGTCCGTAACGGGCTATTTCGTTTCTGTTGATATTAAGATGAAGATAGGGTTTTCCGATTACGCGGTCAGCAAAGGCAGCCTCGGCTTTAACTGATGGCACTTCTTTAAGAATGCCTTCGAGCTTCATTCCAAATTGTTCTATGGTTTTAAGATCGGGCCCGTAAACTTTTATTCCCATAGGCGCCCTCATGCCTGTTTGCAACATCACCAGGCGCGTTTCAATGGGCTGAAGCTTTGGCGCCGATGTAACTCCGGGTATTTTAGTGGCTTTCACAATCTCGTTCCAGATGTCGTCGGGCGACTGAATATGCTCTCGCCAGTTGCGGAAGTAAATACCATCTTCATCGGGTATCAGCTTATTTTTGCCAATGCCCATTTTCAGGGCTTCTCCGTTGGTGAGAGTATCTCCGTCTGAAGTAATGAAACGACCTTTGTCATCGATTCGGAAACGTATGCGATGACCCGATTCATCAAGTGCATATTCGGGTTTGTAATTAATCACGTTTTCGTACATGGAAACCGGAGCCGGGTCGAGTGCGGATTCCACCCTTCCGAGTTTCCCTACGGTCAGTTCCACTTCAGGGATGCTGGTAACCAGCATATCGAGTTGCTTCAATACCTTCAGGTTATATTCCATACCCGAATGGGGCATAGATGTAGGCATCAGCAGGAAACTTCCCTCGTCAAGAGAAGGCATAAACTCTTCGCCGATTCCGGGAAACGAATGGGTGAGGCCAGACCATACAGTAGTGGTGCGAACATTCCACCCGAGTTGATCAAAACCTTTGGCAATGAAGCCGAACATGGTGTTAAAGCCCATCCAGATGGTGAGTCCGAGTACAATCAGAAAGCCCGGAATGGCCAGGAATAAAGCTTTATGTTCAAGTGTCCATCGCAAAACAGGTTTGTAAAATCGTTCCAAAAGAATAAAGAAACCCAAAATGAGTGCCACCATCAGGGCTACAAACACGATGTTGATAACCGTGCTTTTACCCGGGCCCAACGGCAACCAGTAGGTGGATAGAATCCATATCACTGCCAGCGCTGATATGATTAACGCGGAATGTTTCAGCAGATAGTGATACCATTTTTGATCTTTGCGGGAGGATACATTGTAATATTGTCTGGCCCGACCGGTAATGCCGAATAGCAACAATACCGTACCACCCCATTCGCTTCCGAATATCAGAGCTATTAATCCAATGACTACCAATACTATATTGCCCCATTTGGATACAGAGCGATTTTTGATTCGGAAACCGAAAAACCAATGTGCCAGAGTCGGAAGTATTAACAGTGAAACCAAAAGTGCGGCAACAAGTGCGAATGTTTTGGTATATGCCAGTGGTCCGAATAATTTTCCTTCGGCGGCCTGCATGGTGAATACCGGAATGAAACTCACAATGGTAGTGGATACGGCAGTCAAAATGGCCGATGATACTTCTGATGCACCTTTGTAAACCGTGGTGATCATTTTCTGTCCGGGCGGTGCTTCTTCTATGTTTTTGATCACATTTTCGGAAAGTATGATTCCCAGATCGACCATGGTGCCAATGGCAATGGCGATTCCCGAAAGAGCCACAATATTTGCGGTTACCCCGAAGTAACGCATGGCAATAAATACCATCAATACGGCAATGGGAAGCAGGGCTGAGATCATCACGGAAGCTCTCAGATTGTAAATCATCACAATAATGACCAGAATGGTAATAAGAATCTGCAATGAAAGTGCCGTTTCCAGAGTGCCCAGCGTTTCGTATATGAGGCCCGACCGGTCATAAAACGGTACGATGGTGAGCTGACTTTCTGTTCCGTCGGCCAGTGTTTTTTTGGGAAGACCGGGGCCTATCTCTTTGATCTTGTCTTTTACATTGTTGATCACTTCAAGTGGATTGGCTCCATAACGGGCCACTACCACGCCCCCCACTACCTCGGCGCCGTCTTTGTCGAGTGCCCCGCGACGGGAGGCCGGCCCTAACGAAACTCTTGCCACATCTTTAATGCGTATGGGAATATTGTCGCGAACGGCAACTACAGCCTGTTCAATGTCTTCTATGGTTTTTACGTAACCAATGCCACGTACAAGGTATTCTGCCTGGTTGATTTCAACGGTTTTGGCGCCTACATCACGATTCGAGTTTTTAACGGCCATCATGACCTTGTAGAGCGGAATGTCATAGGCTTTCAGCGCAGAGGGGTTGACATCAATCTGGTACTCCTTTACAAAACCTCCTATTGAGGCTACTTCCGATACTCCTTGTGCGGCATTTAGTCCATACTTTACATAGTAATCCTGTACCGTACGTATCTCATGCAGGTCCCACCCACCAGTGGGGTTACCGTCTTTATCACGGCCTTCGATGGTATACCAGTATACCTGTCCAAGAGCGGTAGCATCCGGCCCCAGTGTTGGTTGTACGCCTTCGGGCAATAACCCCGATGGTATGGAGTTAAGCTTTTCGAGGATTCTTGAGCGTGACCAGTAAAATTCAATATCTTCTTCAAAGATGATGTATATGCTGGAAAACCCGAAAATGGAAGAACTTCGGATGCTTTTAACACCCGGTATCCCCAGCAGGTAAGTTGTCAGGGGATAGGTAATCTGATCCTCTATATCCTGTGGCGAACGGCCTTTCCATTCGGTGAATACAATCTGCTGATTCTCACCAATGTCAGGGATGGCATCCACCGGCACAGGGTCTGATGGCAACGGATCAATCTTCCATCCGAATGGGGACGTGATGACACCCCAGGTAACCAGCGTTATCAGTATTAGCATGGTTACCAGCTTGTTCTCCAGAAAGTATTTTATAATTCTGTTTATCATGTTATGTGTAGTTTGATTGGATAAACGCAGAGTTACAGGAACGCAAAGGGTAATTTTGTTAACTGGGAAATGCGTTTAGTAAAATATATTCCTTCTCTGTCAACAAACAGGAGAAAAATAACTCTGTCTTTTTACGAGTTTAACCACAGAGATCGCGGAAGAGACACCGGGAATAATAAAAGGAAATCTGAAAATTAACCAATCTCCTTATCTTTTTCTCTGCCTCTTTGCAACTTTGCGTTTATCATTTCATAAAAGATACACCTGATGCAAAGCAAGGCGTTTGCCAATACAGCAGGGTAGAGGAGCTGTATAAATGAATGAAGTGATGAAGCCGGTTTCCGGCAGGGAAATTGCAGTTTCGGAGGTGGTCATGATCAGATCAAAAGCATAAAAATGCTCAAGATTGATTTGCGGCGCAACAGCCAGAAAATCCTTATCCAGTTGCAGGAACTGAGTTTCTGTATGACAGCAGGTGCCATCTTCACAACATGGGTCTGCCTCATTGTTTAGTTCCACCGATATAAGCTCATTGTCGCAGTAATGCTTAGACACAGCAAGTCCGGTTGTTGAAATCAACAACAGGCAGACCATGATGATATTTATGACGTTTCTGAGCATATTGCTTGCTTGATTTAAACGGGTAGGTGTTGAGATGCTAATTAGTGT
>NZ_AHZV01000135.1 GCF_000250735.1 Anaerophaga thermohalophila str. Valhall | reverse complement strand
TGCAGGTTAAATATCCTTAACCAACTCTTTTGAAAGCTGATAAATCTCCAGCTATTGAAAACTAAAATACAACACATAAACTGCATTAAACTATATTTTAACTACATATAAACAATTGCAAGTTATCATTAAATTCATGGTAGAACCCGCAAAATTAAGAACATTATACGTTACACCCACAAAAAATAAACTATATTCGTAAAAAACCGAAAAAAATGAAGACCAAACAGGAAATTGTGGAAAACTGGCTTCCGCGTTATACCGGTCGCCCTCTCAAAGATTTTACCACACACATTCTTCTGACCAATTTTCAACATTATGTAGAACTCTTTTCCAAATGGCACAACCAGCCCATATTGGGTGAAAACCACAACATGCCTAACTGCAGTGCCGAAGGTATTACGATCATCAATTTTGGGATGGGAAGTCCGAACGCAGCCACTGTCATGGACCTTCTAAGTGCCATAAATCCTAATGCTGTTTTGTTCCTGGGCAAGTGCGGCGGACTAAAAAGAAAAAACACCCTGGGTGATCTGATACTTCCCATAGCCGCCATTCGCAGCGACGGTACTTCCAACGATTACCTGCCGCCTGAAATACCCGCCCTCCCGGCCTTTAGTCTTCAGCGTGCAGTGTCGACAACCATTCGTGATTACGGTAGAGACTATTACACAGGAACAGTATTCACCACCAACAAAAGAGTGTGGGAATACGACGACCGCTTTAAAAAATATCTTGCCAAAACAAGAGCTATGGCCATCGATATGGAATCGGCTACCATATTTACCGTGGGATTTGCCAACTCCATTCCTTCCGGTGCGCTCCTGCTCGTATCCGATCAGCCAATGATCTCAACCGGTATTAAAACCGCCGAAAGTGACCAGAAAGTAACGCGTGAATTCGTGGAACAACATTTGCAGATTGGCATCGACTCACTCCAGGAGATCATCAACAACGGAAAATCGGTGAAACACCTTAAATTTGACAGTTAATTATAACTTTGTCGTTTCAAAGACCGATTTATGAAGCTCAAATTTGAGGACATAGTTTCACAACTTAAAAAAGGAAATTTCGCCCAGGTGTATTTTATGGTGGGTGAAGAGCCCTGGTTTGCGGATTATATTACCGATTACATTGCCAAACATGCCATAAAAGAAGAAGAGAAGGCTTTTAATCAGACCATACTATACGGGCGCGATATAACCGCCATGGACATTGTCCATGAAGCGCGACGCTATCCTATGATGGCTCCCCGCCAGGTGGTCATCGTTAAGGAAGCCCAAAACATCAAAGACTTTGATCCGCTTGCCACCTATCTTGAAGCACCGGCACCCACCACCATACTTGTCATCAACTACCGCGCTAAATTCGATCAACGTACAAAAACCTGGAAGGCTCTCAACAAAAAAGAATTTATCACTCTTGAAACAAAAAAGCTGTACGACAATCAGGTGGGGCCCTGGATTAACGACTACCTGACAAAGATGGGGCTCAACATCGAGCCAAAAGCCAATGTCATGCTGGTCGACCACCTGGGGACAAAGCTCAGCAATATCGTCAAAGCCCTTGACAAACTGAAAGTGGCCGTCGGAAAAGATGTAAAAATCATCACGCCCAAACACGTAGAAGATTACATCGGTATCAGTAAGGATTTCAACAACTTTGAACTTCAGAATGCCATCATCCGGGGCGATGTGGTAAAAGCCAATCAGATTGTTCGGATTTTCGGACAAAACCCGAACGAATATCCAATGGTTCTAACCATTGGTGTGTTGTTCCATTTTTTCAGAAAACTTTTGGTGTATATAGTAACTCCGGACAAGAGTGACCGGAACATCGCTTCGGTGTTAGGAATACCTCCCTTCTTTGTAAAAGATTACAGGGCAGCAGCAAGACGCTTCAACTGGCAAAAGAGCCGTCAGGTGATCTCCCTGCTACGTGAGTACGATTTGCGATCGAAAGGTTTTAACAACAATTCTGCCTCAGATGGAGATTTGCTCCAGGAACTGGTATTTAAGATAATGCATTAGGGGTTTCGGAGTCGGGAATTTGGGGGTTGAGCACATCTACCATTATTTAATACAAATAAAATCAACAATTTATGAATTTAGGACTGGATATTAATCTAATTATCATCATAGTTATTTCGGTTATCAGCATTTTTGCCTTCAGCCGTCCCGATGTGATGGGCAAACTTCAGTTTAATGCCTGGCAAATTGTTCACCGCAAAGAATATTACCGCGTTCTTTCTTACGGGTTTGTACACGGAAACTGGATACATCTGCTGATCAATATGTTTGTTCTCTACTCCTTTGGCAGAGTGGTTTTGTACTATTTCGAGGCCGCTTTCGACGGGGGAACGACCATACGATATCTGATTCTGTTTGTAAGTGCCATTGTAGTCTCCACGCTGGCCACTCTCGGAAAAGAAAAGGACAATCCGCATTACAATGCTGTGGGTGCATCGGGAGCTGTTTCGGCAGTGGTTTTTACATCCATCCTTTTCGATCCTTATAATCCCATATTATTGTTTGGCATTATTCCGATTCCCGGAATTATTTTTGGTGTTTTGTACATCATTTACTCCAAATATATGGCCGGCAAAAACATTGACAACATCGGCCATGACGCGCATTATTACGGCGCATTGTACGGACTTGTTTTCCCGCTGCTGTATGAGCCGAAACTGGCCATTCATTTTTTCAACCAGTTACTGAGTTTTAACTTTTAAATGATATGCCTCCCGGAACTAAAAAATATCTTGTTCTGAATGGTCATCAGTACGAATGCGGAAGAGCTCTCTTTTCTCCGGAGAACAGAGCTTTCAGATATGGCGACGGACTGTTTGAAACCATTCGTTGCCACAAAACCGAACCACTCTTTTTTGATGACCATTACAATCGTTTGGTACAGGGAATGTCAATTATGAAGATGACGGTTGCAGGATTACCCGCTCCCGAAATCCTCAAAGAACACATAGAGAAACTTATTGTGCGTAATCGTATTTTTAACGATGCCAGGGTTCGATTGACGGTTTTTCGCCGCGACGGTGGTCTATACACACCCGAAACAAATAGCCCGGCCTGGCTCATAGAAGCCACTCCCCTCGAAAATAAAGGCTTTAGATTGAATGAAGAAGGACTTAGAATAGGCACTTTTGACGGATTTCCTAAAGTGTGGAGTCTGACCGCCCCTTTTAAAATCCTTTCGTCAACCCCCTATATCCTTGCAGGCATATACAACAAGGAGAACCACTACGACGACTGTCTGATAATGAACCAGAATAAAAAGTGGATAGAAAGCATAAGCTCCAATCTTTTCTGGACAAAAGATAATGTATTATTCACGCCTGCAATTTCGGCCGGATGTGTAAACGGCATTATGCGAAAACAAATTCTGAAGTTTGCCACTTTAAACGATATTCCGGTAAAAGAGACAATCGGAGCAACAACAAAAGAATTACTTGAAGCGGATGAAATATTTCTGAGCAATTCAATAAGTGGTGTAAAATGGGTTGTTGCATTTGAAACCAAACGTTATTACAACCGGATGCCCAAAGCAATTACACGGTGGCTTAATGAAGAACTGAAACATGGAGGTTAGAGGCTGGAGGTCAGATATTAGATGAGCGTAACACAGCAAATGGTACTTTACAATACTCCGTTAAACTTTTGCAGATGTCTGGTAATTAATTGTTTACACAATTAATGGTGCAAATGCAACTCTCTCATAATAAAAACTTTGCGTCTTTGCGTCTCTGTGTTTAAGCTTTTTTTAACTGACTATTAACTTTCTGAACAGACACACATATTGTGAGAATATTTTTGTAAGTTTATAGATACGCACTATTTAGGGG
>NZ_AHZV01000136.1 GCF_000250735.1 Anaerophaga thermohalophila str. Valhall | reverse complement strand
TGCAGGTTAAGATGATTCAATAATCTTGGTTCATCACAAATATGCGTATTTCCCAAAGAAATGATTTTCCTTACAATTGTTTCTCTATTGAGAAAAATTATTGTGAAGCAATTAATTGTAAAATGCTACACAATCAGTTCTTTCAAATATTAAAAATTCAGGTATGCATTTTGTGATGAACCATAAAAAATAAAAGTTCCCAAAAGAAAAGCATATGGCTGTCGGGACATTGAGTTTTTTAACCTTAAGATAATAGATATTCATCGATCCAGGTACGCATTTGTAGGATGAACCTAAATTTTATACGGATGAATCATCTTATATCTAAAAATCTCACGATCTGTTGTCATAAGAGGGCTAATAAATTTTATTGTTTTATATTCCAATAATTTTTTCTTAATTTGAATTCAGACGAACAACACAGAGTTTGGCAACAAAGATGCTTTTTAGACCGGGCTCATTATTTTATTCTGAGATACAGAAAGTTATCATCATAAGAATCATCTCAAATCTTATATCTAAAAATTTAAAAACCTATTAAGAGCGGGTCAGTTCTTTAAATCTGGAGTTATGAGAAGAATAGAAGAGTCAGAATTAATAATAAATCCCGACGGGTCAGTTTTTCATTTGCACATAAAACCGGGAGAGCTTGCCAATAATGTTATTTTGGTAGGTGATCCGGGGCGGGTGGAAACCGTTGCCGGATTTTTTGATCAGATAGAATCAGAAACCGAAAACCGGGAATTTGTTTCCCGGACAGGTACTTATAGAAACACAAGATTTACTGTACTTTCTTCAGGAATTGGGACCGATAATATCGACATAGTGCTTAATGAACTGGATGCTTTGGTAAATGTTGATTTTAATACCCGAACGGTTAAGAAAGAACTTAAATCACTGAATATTGTCCGAATCGGGACATCCGGTTCGCTGCAGGAAGACCTTCCTGTTGATAGTTGGTTGTTGAGCGAAAAAGCAATTGGTTTCGACGGTTTATTAAATTTCTATGACGGGGTCGAAAGCATTTCCGACCTTACCTTCGAGAATGAACTGGTTAAAAATATCGGTTGGTCATCCCGCCTGACACGTCCGTACGTTGTTGAAGCAGATAAGGACTTGTTCAACCTTTTAGGCGGGAAAAACGTTCATAAAGGAGTTACCATTTCAGCACCGGGCTTTTATGGACCGCAAGGGCGTGTGGTAAGGCTGGGGCTGCAAAATCCTGACATTAATGAAAAATTGTCCGGCTTTAGTTTCAATGGGCAGGTCATTACCAATTATGAAATGGAATGTTCGGCCATTTACGGATTATCAAAGCTTTTAGGACATAAGGCCTCCACCGTTTGTGCCATTATTGCCAACAGAAAGGCCGGCACCTACAGTAAAAATTACAAGCTGGTGGTGAAAGCATTGATTCAATATGTTTTAGATTGTTTGTCACGTTAACAGGTGTTTTCCATGAGCATGGATCCCGATAAAATAAAGGCACTGATTACATTACTGGATGATCCCAGTGAAGAAATATTCAATACAGTTGAGGATGAGTTGCTTAAAGCCGAGGTTGAAATAGTTCCCGAACTGGAAAAGGTATGGGAGACGCAGCCCGATGGTGTTATGCAACATCGCATCGAAAATATTATCCATTCATTGCAGTTTCGCGATGTAAAAAAACGTTTGAAGGCATGGGCGGCTTTTGATGGAGAAAACCTTCTGGCAGGAGCCTGGCTGATTGCAAAATATCAATATCCGGAACTCACTTTTGAGGAAATCGACCAAAGCATTAATAAAATCCGAAAAGATATTTGGCTTGAATTGAATGAACATCTTACTGCCCTCGAAAAGGTACGAATCATCAATCACATACTTTTCGATGTGCACGGGTTTTCGCGTAACAACAGTAATTTTCTTGCGCCCCAGAACTCTTTTATTTGTGATGTTCTTGATACCAGAAAGGGAAACCCTGTTTCGTTATCGATTATTTATGCTGAAATAGCTCAAAGACTGGGATTGCCTGTTTACGGTGTTAATCTTCCCAAAAATTTTATTCTTGCCTATATGGATGAACCGGAACAGAGTGAACGTATCCGGTTAAAAGAGGATTCGTCGGTACTGTTTTATATAAATCCCATCAATAAAGGGGCTGTTTTGGGACGACGCGAAATAGAGCAGTTCATCAAGCAACAAAAGCTGGAACCCCGTTTTTCTTATTATGAACCCTGTTCTAATATTGAAACGATAAAACGGATTCTTAACAACCTTATTATTGCCTATGAACATGCAGGTCAACTGCTAAAGATCGAAGAGATCAGAGAACTGATGTCGGTACTTGATGAGTGAACAGGGTTTTATTAGACCATTAGATTGTTAGATGTCTATAAAATTCTAACAACTTAACAATCCTAACAACTTAACAATCCTAACAACTTAACAATCCTAACAACTTAACAATCCTAACAGCAGTAACAACTTATTTGTAAGATGAAATGAGCATAACAGGGTTTCCCGCAATAAGAAGAATATGTATAAATTTTACATGTAAATTCCATTAGACCAATAACTTATACTAATTTTATACTGATGAATAAAGCATTTGAAGGACTATATCCGGAAAAACTGTGGGGTTATTTTGATGAAATTTGTGAAATACCCCGACCATCGAAACATGAAGAAAAGATTACTGCCTGGCTGCTTGCTTTCGCAAATCGTGAAGGGTTGGAAGCAAAACAGGATAGAGCCGGAAATGTGCTGATTTCAAAGCCGGCTTCACCGGGAATGGAAGACAAGCCTGCAGTGGTTTTGCAATCGCATGTGGATATGGTGGGAGAAAAAAACAATGATAAGTACCACGATTTTTTTAAAGATCCGATTATTCCCGTGCGCGATGGTAACTGGATAAAAGCTGACGGAACAACGCTTGGTGCTGATGACGGAATCGGGATGGCGGCCCAGCTGGCAATTTTAACTTCCGGTGATGTTTCTCACGGACCCCTGGAGTGCTTATTTACTGTTGATGAGGAGACTGGTTTGACCGGAGCTTTTAATCTCGAAGAAAACTTTTTCGAAGGAAGAACATTAATCAATCTTGACTCGGAGGATGAAGGAGAACTTTTTATCGGGTGTGCAGGTGGT
This sequence comes from Anaerophaga thermohalophila str. Valhall, assembly GCF_000250735.1. Taxonomy (GTDB): domain Bacteria; phylum Bacteroidota; class Bacteroidia; order Bacteroidales; family Marinilabiliaceae; genus Anaerophaga; species Anaerophaga thermohalophila_A. The sequence goes on along the minus strand of NZ_AHZV01000136.1, from coordinate 4,021 downwards.
ATTGATACATTGGCCCGTTTTAAGCCCGAACTGGAAGACTCTCCCAGGGGTTACACCGCTCTTGATATTAAGGTAACGGGATTGAAAGGTGGTCATTCGGGTGATGACATCCACAAAGGATTGGGTAACGCCAACAAAATACTGGTTCGTTATCTTTGGCAAATGGCCCGTGATTATGGATTGCGACTGGCCCGGTTTGAAGGCGGCAATCTGCGTAACGCTATTGCCCGCGAGGCTTTTGCTACCGCTTTGGTGCCTTCCGGATTTAAAGAGGAAGCCAGGGTTGTTCTTAACTTGCTTTCCAACGATGTTGAGCAGGAATTACGTCATACCGATCCGGGAGTCAAATTTTGGATGGGTTCTACCGAAATGCCCGGAAAAGTTTTTACAGAAACCTTTCAGAAAAAATTTCTCAATGCTTTGTATGCCTGCCCGCATGGTGTGATGGAATGGAGCCGTGAAATAGAAAATCTGGTGGAAACATCCACCAACCTGGCATCGGTTAAAGAAACGAATGGTGAATTGTTGATAACAACCAGTCAGCGAAGCTCGGTGGAGAGTGCAAGGAACGATATTGCCAACATGGTGCGCAGTGTTTTTGATCTTGCCGGGGCCGAAGTTGAACATTCAGACGGCTATCCTGGCTGGGAGCCAAATATGGAATCGCCAGTGCTCGACATTGCTGTATCGACCTATCGGCGTTTGTTCAATAAAAAGCCCGAAGTAAAAGCTATCCATGCCGGTCTTGAATGCGGCCTCTTTTTGCAAAAATATCCCGATATGGATATGATCTCTGTCGGACCGACTATTAAGGGTGCACATTCACCCGACGAACGCCTGCATATCGAAAGCGTTGGTAAGTTTTGGGATCATCTGCTGGAAATGCTCAAAAATATTTAACTCCATAGCTCCCGATCCGTAGTTGAGAATCAATATTTTACAAGATTTTCACCGTAAAATAAATTGACGTAATCTTGCCAAAAAAATTGGAAGTTATGCAAATGCAGTTGCCATTTTCCCCTTCTTCAACCAGGTTGATAAACGCAACTTTAGACGCTTAGCGCATAAAACTAACCAACATGTTGTTTAAGTTTACAGCAATGCCCTTTAGGGGAGTTAGAGGGGTAGTGGTAGGGTAAGCTGTTAGTCTTTAGCTCCTGTTATTTTTCAACCAGATCAAAGCCTGGATAATGCCCGTGTTTAGTAAATCATTTTTCCGGGCGAAAAGTCTCAAATCCCGATGTTTTGCCTTTCTTATTTATGTCTTTGATTAACAAATCTTTTGCGCTGCACGAAGGGCATCCTCCACCACAGGCACGGCCGTTGTCCGAAAAAAACGTTTTCCACATTGAATAAAAGGTGTAAACAAAAGCTCCACTTACCGTAATTCCTGTTAAAATTTCCTGTAACATCACAAATCCTTTCTTTTTTACTCAAACAAAACTCAAAAAAATCTAAAACAGTTGTCCCACCTGGTAAATAATCAGCGAAAGCAGATAAGCCAAACCGGTGGTATAAAAGATGGTAAATACCGCCCATTTCCATGAGCCTGTTTCTTTCCTGATAGCTGCTATCACTGCAACACACGGGAAATAAACCAGTGTGAAAATCAGGAAGGAGATCGCTGATAATGGAGTAAATACAGGTGTTCCATCCGGATATTTATCATTTTTAATTTGTTCTATCAAATGGTTGTTTCCACTGGGTGATGATTCATCTGCCTGATATAGAACAGCCATCGTACTCACAACTATTTCTTTTGCGGCAATGCCGCTCAACAGACTAACGCCCATTTTCCAGTCGAAACCCAAAGGACCGATTGCCGGTTCTATACTTTTGCCAAGCCTGCCGATATAGCTTCCTTCGTGACGAATCTTTTCCTGCAAATGATCCAGTTTTTCCAGTTTTTCTACTTTTTCTTGTTCAATATTTTCTTTCAAATCTGTATCTGAAACTGTTTTCAATTCGTCATACCTTTCAACCAGTTCGCTTTTTTTCTTTTCCAGTGCTATTGTTTCTTCGTTTTGTCTGGGATAGTAGCCAAGAAACCAGATGATGATTGATGCGATCATTATTACCCCACCCATTTTTTTGAGATATTGACTTCCTTTAAACCACATGTGGCGAATCGTGCTTTTGAGGGTTGGAAGTCTGTATGGAGGCAGCTCCATAACAAAAGGCGTATCGCTTTTTTTGAAAAAAAATCGCTTGAAAATACGAGCAACAATTACCGCTATGGCAATACCTGTTCCGTACAAAAGAAAGAGAACGGTTCCGGGATGCTCAGGGAAAAAAGCGCCGATGAATAGAATGTAGACCGGTAAACGTGCACTGCATGACATGAAAGGGTTGATAAGGATGGTTAACAACCGGTTGTTTCTGTCTTCAATGGTACGTGTGGCCATGATGGCCGGTACATTACAGCCAAAACCCATGATCAACGGGATAAATGATTTACCATGCAACCCTATTTTATGCATTATCTTGTCCATGATAAATGCAGCCCGTGCCATGTATCCTGTGTCTTCCATGAACGAAATAAAGAAGAACAGAATCAGGATATTCGGCAGGAATACAATTACACCACCTACACCTCCAATAATACCATCCACAACCAGGTCGGTAAAAGGACCGGGTGCCATTGTGGATGAAGCCCATTGCGAAAGCATGCCAACCCCGGCCTCAATCCAGTTCATTGGATATTCGCCGAGGCGAAATGTCCCCTGGAACATTAACCAGATAAAAAGAAAGAAGAAAGGGAATCCAAACAACTTATGCGTAAGGACTGAGTCGATCAGGTCGGTCCTGCGTCTGCGTTGTTGGGGGTTTTCCCGGTAGGTCTCTTTCATTGCGCCTGCTATAAAACCATAGCGGGCATCGGTAATGATGGTTTCGGTGTCATCATGATATGCCTTTTCGAGCTTGTGAGACTGCCTCTCTGTTTCCTCAAGGATGGGTGCAAACTGAGAAAATGAAGAAAGCTCCTCCCTGAAAACATTATCTTTTTCTAGTAATTTTATAGCAAGGAAGCGTGGCGATACCTTATTCCCTAGATCAGGAAATTCATTTATTTTTTTTTCTATTGCCTTTAACGCTTCTTCAATGGTTTCGCCATAGTAAATTCTTATACGTCTTGCTTCTTCAGTTTTGTCTTCATATACATCTACAACTTTCTGGAATAATTCTTTTATTCCTATCCCTTTCGATCCAATAGTCGGAACAAAGGGAATTCCCAGCATCTTTCCAAGGTGTAAATAATCAAATTTATCGCCGCGTTTTTGAAGATCATCGTACATATTAAGAGCAACAACTGTACGTACGTCCATGTCAATCAGCTGGGTAGTGAGGTAGAGGTTTCTTTCCAGATTGGACGCATCAACAACGTTGATAATAACATCAGGTGTTTCGTTATTTATATGTTCTCTGACGTAAACTTCTTCTGGACTGTATGCTGAAAGGGAATAAGTACCCGGAAGGTCAGAAACCCTTAACGTATAGCCGTTGTGATAGAAATTGCCGGTCTTGACATCTATGGTAACACCGCCGTAATTGCCAACATGTTCATTGGCACCACTGGCCTGATTGAAGATTGTGGTTTTACCACAATTAGGGTTTCCTACCAGTGCTACATTTATGGTTTTTCGTTTTTCTGTCGCTGTCCTTGTCAGGATTTCATCGGGTATGGTTGTGTTGAATGAATTGTGCTCAATGGATATCGCCTCGTCCTTCGATACAACTTCCACCATCCGGGCTTCATTTCTCCGGAGAGAAACTTTGTAATCCATTACTTTATATTCTATAGGGTCTTTTAAGGGCGCATTTTTAATAACTTCAACCTTTTTGCCCCTTATAAAACCCATTTCAATAATGCGCTTACGAAAGGCCCCATATCCCTTTACCTTAACAATTACACCTTCCTGTCCGGTTTTTAATTCTGCAAGATTCATATATGCTGTGAAATCCTTTTAATTAGTGTCTGTCCATAAAGTACCATTTGCGGTGTTACGCTCGCCGCCAAAAT
>NZ_AHZV01000137.1 GCF_000250735.1 Anaerophaga thermohalophila str. Valhall | reverse complement strand
TATGCTTTTTATACCGCACTCATCTTATTAAAATTTCACAAAAGAACACGGATTCTTGCAAGCAAGCGGCCACCGGATTATGCAACATTGCCTTGCAAAGAGAGCCGGGCGAAGCGCTTATTCTCATGGATTTCTATTCATCCGTATAAAATTTATTTTTAAGGTCGAATGGAACTCGCATGCAAAAACTTATACATATTCTTATTGTGGTAATCCCTGCCATGCTCGTTTCGTTAAATGTTCCGTTAAATACAGTATATCAATATTATACAATCATCCTCTATCTGATATCTAAAAGTCTAACGATCTACTATTTGAAGAGACGGCTCTTTTTCTAACTTTACGATCTCTAAAAGAACAATCAATGACACCGGACATATATGCAGACATAATACTACCATTGCCGTTTCCAAAGCTTTTTACTTATCACATTCCTCCGGATTTGAATCCTTATCCGGAACGCGGAACGCGGGTTGTAGTCCCTTTTGGTAAGAAAAAGCAGTATTCGGGGATCGTTTTTTCAATACACAATAAAAAGCCAAAAGAATACGAAACGAAACCCGTTCTTTCGGTACTCGACAACTCTCCTGTTGTAACTCCCAAACAAATTGACTTTTGGGAATGGATAGCTGAGTATTATCAGTGCACACTGGGCGAAGTTTACAAAGCCGCCCTGCCTTCGGGATTAAAACTGGAAAGCGAAACACGTGTATATTACAACCCCGATTATGAACAGACCGGCGAATTGCCGGAAAAGGCCATAAAACTACTTTCCTTCTTATCGGAAAAAAAAGTATGCTCTGTTGCCGAAATCAACGACTTCCTGAACCAAAAGAACAGCCTTAACCTGTTACAGACCCTGATTGATGAAAGCGCTGTTTTTGTAACAGAACGGCTGAAAGACAGATATCGTCCGAAAACTGAAAATCATCTCAGATTAAACGAAAAATGCAGAAATGAAAAGTCTCTGCACGAAGCTTTCAACAGTATAGAAAAGGCGCCGCGCCAGACAGAATTGTTGATGAAACTTATTCATCTAACAGGAGGTGCCGGAAATGCAATGAAAGGCAAAAGTGTAAGCCGTAAAGCATTGCTGAAAGAAAATCCCGGCGCAGCTTCGCCCCTGAATGAGCTCATAAAGAAAGGGATTCTGGAACAGTTCCCCCTGCAAACAGAGCGCCTCGACCGTTCGCAGGAACAAATACAACAGAAAAAAACATTTTCACTGGCACAGGCCAAAGCATTTGAAGAAATTGAAAAAGCGTTCGATGATCATACCGTTGTACTTTTCCATGGTGTTACATCGAGCGGAAAAACAGAGCTGTACATTCATCTTATCGAAAAACATCTGAAAAAAGGCGAACAAGTTCTCTATCTGCTTCCCGAAATAGCGCTCACCACGCAAATTACAACACGATTGAAGCGTCACTTCGGCAACCGGCTGGGTATCTACCATTCAAAGTTCAGTAGTGAAGAACGCGTTGAGGTATACCGCGATTTATTGGAAGACAAAAACTATCAGATTATCCTGGGCGTACGCTCTTCCATATTTCTGCCCTTCAAAAATCTTGGACTGATCATTGTGGATGAAGAACATGAACACTCTTTCAAGCAATTCGATCCTGCTCCGCGCTATCATGCACGCGACGCCGGAATAATGCTGGCTCACAAACACGGAGCAAAAGTATTGCTTGGCACTGCCACCCCGTCGATCGAAAGTTATTACAATGCCCAAAGAGGAAAATACGGGCTGGTAGAACTTCACACCCGGTACGAAGATATTCAAATGCCACGCATCCTTGTAGCCGATCTGAAAGAAGCTCGCCGGAAAAAACAGATGAAATCGCATTTTACACCCGTCTTATTCGAACATATTGAGAAAGCGCTCACCGACAAAAAGCAGGTGATACTTTTCCAAAACCGTCGTGGTTTTTCTCCCTTTTTGGAGTGCAGCGTGTGCTCATGGGTTCCGCGCTGCAAGTTTTGTGATGTCAGCATGACCTATCACAAAAAAATGAACCAGCTGGTCTGCCATTACTGTGGCCATACTGTTACAACGCCACAAACCTGCCAGGCTTGTGGTAGCCCTGCACTATCCACTCAGGGCTTTGGCACCGAAAAAATTGAAGAAGAAGTCAAATTGCTGTTCCCTGAAGCAAGGGTATCAAGAATGGACCTTGATACCACCCGGTCAAAAAAATCGTACCAGACCATTATTTCCGACTTTGAAACAGGCTCGGTAGATATACTTATTGGTACCCAAATGGTTACCAAAGGGCTCGACTTTAATAATGTAAGCGTGGTGGGCATACTCAATGCCGATAACATGTTGAATATGCCTGATTTCAGGGCTTTTGAAAGAGGCTTTCAGATGATGGCACAGGTTAGCGGTCGTGCCGGCAGAAAAAATAAAAGAGGAACCGTCGTTTTGCAAACCTCATCGCCCGAACATCCGATTATTAAATATGTTGTGGATAACGACTATGATGCGATGTATCGCTCCCAGCTGGCTGAACGGAGAACATACAAATATCCTCCCTATTTCCGGCTCATCTACCTGGTTTTAAAGCATAAACAAAAAAATACATTGGATAATGCAGCAACAGCACTGGCAGCAAGACTGCGCACCATCCTGGGCGACAGAGTACTGGGACCGCAGGAACCACCGGTAGCCAGAATTCAAAATAAATATTTGACACGCATTATGCTTAAATATGAAAAAGGACATTCTCCTTCGTACATTAAAAAAATTGTTAATGACGCCATTGATGCTATCCTGAGCGATCATCAGTGGAAATACATTTCCGTTTATGCAGATGTGGATCCGCTTTAGCACAAAAAAGTGACTGTTTTTTTATAACTTTGCTCACAAATGCAACTCGCTTTCAATCAATTTTGTACCCTCATAACAACTAAATATATGCCCGATTTGAAGGGATTTTTTTAATAAAAGTATAACTTTGGCAGTTGCCAAAAAATGGGTATATTTCCATTTCCCGGAAAAATGTGAAGTGCTGTGATTTTTGATGTTTTGTCAGCTTAAAAGTCTGACTAATGAGCACCTGCAAATTCTCTGCCTGACAGAAAACAGGCTTCCGGACTTAAAAAGGAAATTATAAAAATTTGAATTTATGGCTAAAATAATTGCTTTAGCAAACCAAAAAGGTGGTGTTGGAAAAACAACAACAGCCATTAACCTGGCAGCCAGCCTGGCTGTGCTCGAATACGATGTTCTTGTGATTGATGCAGACCCGCAGGCCAATGCAACATCCGGACTTGGTTTTGAAATACGTGAAGTGGAAACAAGCATCTACGAGTGCATTGTTGACGGAGAAGACCCTAAAAAAGCCATTCAGAAAGGCGAGATTGACCATTTGTATGTACTCCCATCCCACATCGATCTTGTTGGCGCCGAAATCGAGATGCTCAATATGCCCGACAGGGAAAAAGTACTCAGAGGCGTAATCAACAAGATAAAGGATGACTTCGATTTTGTTCTCATCGATTGTTCTCCCTCGTTAGGGCTTATTACTGTAAATGCACTCACTGCAGCCGACTCGGTGATGATTCCCGTACAGTGCGAGTATTTTGCTCTCGAAGGTTTGGGTAAACTACTTAACACCATCAAAATCATACAAAACCGCCTCAACCCCGACCTCGAAATTGAAGGGTTCCTGCTGACAATGTATGATTCCCGGCTTCGTCTTTCCAACCAGGTTGTGGAAGAAGTGCAAAAGCATTTTCAGGACATGGTATTTGAAACCCTTATTACGCGAAACATTAAGCTAAGTGAGGCTCCCAGCTACGGAAAAGCAGTTGTAATGTACGACGCAGCATCGAAAGGTGCTATGAATTACCTGAATCTGGCCCGGGAATTGTTGCAAAAAAACAACATGACCAAAATTGACAATAAAAACAAAGTAGCCAATTAAAACAGAATATACAGGAGACAAAAATGGCAAGAAAAAACGCATTGGGAAGAGGCCTTGGAGCTTTGATCGACAACTCGGAAGAATATTCGCAGGGTGCCCCTAAAGCTGAAGCTTCTATCAACGAAATCCCCATTGATAAAATTGAAGGAAACCCCTGGCAACCCCGATCCCGTTTCGATGAAGAAAGCCTTAATGAACTGGCTGCATCTATCCGGGAAATCGGGATTATTCAGCCTCTTACGCTTCGCAAAGCAGCTAATAAATTTCAACTGATTGCAGGAGAACGGCGCTTCAGAGCTGCCAAAATAGCCGGACTTGAAACCGTACCGGCTTATGTTCGCATGGCTGAAGACGACACCATGCTGGAGATGGCCCTTGTGGAAAACATTCAACGCGAAGACCTCGATCCTATTGAAGTGGCCATCAGTTATCAGCGACTTATCGACGAATGCAATCTGACCCAGGAAAGCATGTCGGAAAGAGTTGGGAAAAAACGTTCTACCATATCCAACTACCTTCGCTTGCTTAAATTGCCTGCCGAAATTCAATTAGGCCTGCGCGAAAAGCAGATATCCATGGGACATGCCCGTGCACTGATCAATCTGGAAGATCAAAAAGCGAGATTGAAAATATTCAATCAGATCGTCAAAAACGATCTCAGTGTACGAAAAGTCGAAGAGCTTGTAAGGAAAGCCTCGCAAACTGAAGAAACAAAGAAAAAAGAAACCAAAAAAGACGAATTGCCCGAAGAATATGAACAATTGAAACAACAATTGTCCAACTTTTTTAAAACCAACATCCAATTCTCCCGTGGAAACGATGGAAAAGGGAAAATTGTTATCCCTTTCAGAAGTGATGATGAGTTAGAGAAAATTGTCAATGTTCTGGATAAGGCCAAAACCAAATAATGATTAAACGGGTTAGGATGGATTTTACACTGTGGCGGACGATTGTGAAAACGACCCTGGCAATGTTCCTCCTTATGGTCGGAGTTGAAGCACAAAACCTCCGGGCCCAGGAGACAGAAAAAACGGATACCGTTTCTCTCTCTGACGGCAGAACGATGCAGGATGTTTTCAGCGACAAGGAAGAAAAATTACACTCCCCTCATAAGGCCACATTTTATTCTGCTATCCTCCCCGGACTGGGGCAGGCGTATAACGAAAAATACTGGAAGATTCCTATCATCTACGGTGTAATTGGTTCAATGGTTTATGCCATCCATTTTAACTCCACCAATTATACCAAATATAAAAACGCCTACCGTGACTTCTTAATACGTGACCCGGGCAACAAATCGTATGTGGATATTATTCCACCAACATTAACTGTAGAACAGGTGGAGGGACAATATGCAGACTGGTTTCAGCGGGCGCTTGAAAACAAAAGAGAATATTACCGGAGATACAGGGATTTGAGTTATATTGGAATGGCTGCCATCTACGTTCTTAATATGATCGATGCAACCGTTGATGCCCATTTCTATGATTTTGACGTCAGTGATGATCTTTCCATGAAGGTTCGGCCGGTTATTATGGACCCCACCCCTTATTCATCAAACAACCTGGGAATCCGGCTTTCACTTAATTTCTGATGATCAGGTGATTTGAAACATTTCCCGCGATTCTCCGTAATCTCTGTGTCCGGCGATCCGTCAGGGCCATTCGGTATCGCCATTAGTTGTACCCGTTGTTCATAACAAAAAGGAAAGAAAAATGAAGATGAAGAATATTTTTCACTATAGCATTGTTCTTGTATTCTGTTTGACGGCAGCATCCACCCCAAAAATGACAGCTCAAACAGCAACCAAAAATGACAGTCTGCTTTTAACGAAACAAGACACCATCGATATTGATGATTTTTCAACTACTCTGGATAGTCTGGTCAATATATGGTACATGAATACCAGTACGGGACTCGTTGTTGACACAATTTATGAACACACCCTGGCTTCGGGCACGAATTTTAGCGATTCTGTTCTTATCAAACGCCTCAGCAAAATTGTATCACCGTTTAAACTGACCTATAACAATCATGTTAAAGCCTTCATAAAGCTTTACACCCAGGAACGCCGTGAGCAGGTTGAAACCATGCTCGGACTGTCGGAATATTATTTCCCTGTTTTCGAAGCAGCCCTGGATGCGGAAGGACTCCCCCTCGAGCTTAAATATCTTCCGGTTATTGAATCGGCTCTCAACCCCAGAGCTTTTTCAAGAGCCGGTGCATCCGGATTGTGGCAGTTCATGTATTACACGGGTAAACAATACGGCCTTGAAATAAATTCTTACGTTGACGAGCGAAGAGACCCTTACAAATCGACACAGGCAGCGGTTAAATTTCTTGGCGACCTCTACAATATATATGGTGACTGGCAATTAGTTATTGCAGCATACAATTGCGGCCCGGGCAACGTTAACCGTGCCATCCGGAGAAGCGGCGGAAAAAAGAACTTCTGGGAATTATTCTACCTGCTTCCGCGCGAAACCAGAGGATATGTTCCCGCTTTTATTGCAGCAACCTATACATTTCATTACTACAAAGAGCATGATCTGAAACCCCGCCCTGTCCAGCTGCCCCTGGCAACAGATACCGTTATGATATCAAAACCGCTCCACTTTGCCCAGGTATCACAAATGCTGGACATTCCGATAGACATCATCCGGCATCTGAACCCGCAATACCGGAAGGATATTGTTCCTGCACAAAATCAGGCATTTCCTTTGCGCCTGGCATTTCATCAGTCTACATCTTTTGCTTCCAACGAAGACACGATATACAAATTTAATCGTCAGAAATATTTTCCAAATAATCAGTTGGTTGTCAAGCCTGGAAACTCTTCAGCCGGTTCCTCTGCTCCCCCTCCCGGGAAAGCCAGAATTTATTATACGGTGAAATCAGGCGATGTTGTGGGGCTGATTGCCGACTGGTTCGATGTTTACACCTCAAGTTTGCGTTATTGGAATAATATTCGTCGTAACATTATCCGTGTCGGACAAAAACTGGTTATCTATGTAGATGAAGACAAAGTGGATTATTACAAAGAAATCGCCAGACAGAAAAGCGGATACTCATCTTCCGGAACCGACCAGCTTGCCGAATCGGTTCATGACGAAGATTATATCTATCACACAGTAGGTCAGGGAGACAGCGTATGGTCCATTGCCCGTCAATACCCCGATGTAACCGATTCCGACATCCTGCGATTAAACAACATCAGCAACGCCCGGCATATCAAGCCCGGACAAAAATTAAAAATAAAGCCAAAATCTTGATGATGAAGGCGTTCTAAGAATTCACGGATGGTACGTCCGATTAAAATATTTCTTTATTTCGTCCTTATTGTACTGCTGATCATCACTCTCGATCAGCTCATTAACAATGCCGGCTTTTCGTTGGTTCCAAAATTCGGAACACAGCAAACGGCCGTTCGTGATTCATCAATACCGTTAAATATCCCCCGGGATGAAGTTATTGATAAAAATGACACATCTCTTCAGGCCAACATCGATTCAGCACTGATAACACCACCTGACAGTATCGATATCGGAACATTCATCTCCGACGATTCGGTGTTGATGGCTCCCTATACATTCCGAAAGCTGTTTGCCATTTTTTGTAAAGAGGCTGCCCGCGCTAAAGAAAAAAGAAGCATCATCCGGATTCTTCACATGGGAGACTCCCAAATAGAAGCTGACAGGATCACCGGTACATTGCGTCAAAAATTTCAGGAAAAATACGGAGGAAGCGGCCCGGGTTTTATTATGCCTTACGATCCCTTGCGAATTAATGCCAACATACGTCTTGAAAACGAAGGGAACTGGTCACTGTCATACAGCTATCGCGACAATGACTATCCCGGAAGGCTGGATTTTGGCTTTGCTGCCAGAGCTGCATGGTTTCAGACCGGAAAAGCAGAATTTACCATTTCACCGATTCCGTGGAAAACGGATCGTACGGGGAATTTCTCTGTCTCAAAGCTATTCACAACTACGGGAATGGACAGTCTGAAAATTAAAGTAACCGCCGATACATTATTGGCATCTGTAGTGTTGCCACCATCTACAGGAATCCAAACCTTTATTTTGTCAAATCTGCCTTCAGGAGAAAAAATAGATTATCATTTTACCTCAGATGATACCCCTGCTTTTCACGGACTCACCCTTGATGGCGAATATGGCATTGCTGTAGACAACATTGCCATGAGAGGGCGCCCCTGGCCGGGGGTAAGACTGGCAGAAAATAAACTCCTGAAATCGATGGCCGAAGAAATGAATATAGGACTTTTCTTGTTGCAGTTTGGCACCAATGTGTTACCCACACAAACAGATAATTACCACTTCTACTATACCCATTTTGTAAGGGAACTGCGCATACTTCAAAATCTTTTCCCCGATATTCCTGTGCTGGTTGTGGGCGTCCAGTCGGCTGCAGCCATGATCGACAATGAAGTAAAACCGCTGAAACATGCACGGCTTATTGCTGATGCCCAACGATCAGCAGCCCTTGAATGTAATATGGGGTTTATCGATCTTCAAAAAGTTATGGGTGGCACCAATGCTGCTGTTGAATGGGCAGGACAGGAGCCTCCGCTCATTTCTTCCGATTATATGCACTTTACCAGACGTGGGGCCCGAAAAATTGGCACTCAGATTTGGGCCCTGATGGATTCACTATCGGCGAAAACACTGGCTGAAACCGGGAAATAATAACAAATGGACGCAATACTCAAAATAGTATCCTATGATCCGGGAGAACCGTTTATGTTCACCTCGGCCCTGTTTTGGATGTTTTTTGGCATTGTTCTGCTCGTCCATGCTTTAGTATACCGCCAACGTGTGCTCCGAACCGGATTTCTGTTTCTGGCAAGTCTCTTTTTTTATTACAAAGCAGGCGGATATTTTTTCTTTTTGCTGGTGATCTCAACTCTGGTCGATTTTTTCATCGGGATTGGGCTCGAACACTTCACAAAACACTGGAAAAGAAAACTGTTGTTAATTCTCAGTTTGCTGGTGAATCTGGGTATGCTGGGTTATTTTAAATACGCCTGGTTTATAGCCGATGCATGGGCCCAAATCACTCAACAAAGTATAGAAATGAAAGACTGGCTGGCAGTAGTTTCTAATGCTGTATTTGGGAGCAATTTTAATGTGGATGATATTGTTTTACCAATCGGTATTTCGTTCTTTACCTTCCAGACCATCAGCTACTCAATGGATGTGTACAGACGTCAGCTGGCACCTGTCCACAACATCATCGATTTTGGTTTCTATGTTTCTTTTTTCCCCCAGCTTGTTGCAGGCCCCATTGTCAGAGCACGCGAATTTGTGCCACAACTTTACAGGCCTTTCAACCTCAGCGAAAAGCAAGTCTGGCATGCGACCTTCCTCATCATAGCCGGGTTGTCAAAAAAGCTGATATTTGCAGATTATATCGCCGTGAATTTGGTGGACAGAGTGTTTGAAAATCCTTACCTCTACTCCGGATTTGAGATATTGTCGGCAATTTACGGCTACACACTGCAAATATACTGCGACTTCAGCGGATATACCGATGTGGCCATAGGTCTTGCTTTATTGCTCGGCTTTCGTTTGCCCCTGAACTTCAATAGTCCATACAAAGCATTATCTGTCAGTGAGTTTTGGAGGAGATGGCACATATCGCTTTCAAGCTGGCTCCGCGACTACCTGTATATTCCTTTGGGCGGAAACCGGAAAGGAAAACTACGTATGTACTTCAATCTGATGATTACAATGACATTGGGTGGACTCTGGCACGGAGCATCATGGCGCTTTGTCCTCTGGGGCATCTGGCACGGACTGGGCTTGGTAGCAGATAAATTGTTGAAACCGTTAAGTTCACGCTTCCCACGGTGGATTGCATCATGGACAGGCTTTCTTATTACTTTCCATTTTGTTGCAGCCGGCTGGATATTATTCAGAGCTCCCGATCTGCAAAGGGCCGGAACAATGGTAAACAGAATCATTGATGCTTTTCAGCCCGATATGATGATACAATCCATGCAGGTTAATATGCTTTCCTTTATTCTTATAGTGACCGGTTTTGTTTTGCACTGGCTCCCCGCCTCCCTAAAAGAAAATATCAGGGGCCGGTTTATCACGGCACAATGGACTGTCAAAGTGGCACTGGTTGTTATTGCCGTACTCATCATGATCCAGTTTAGAACCGCAGATATGGTTCCGTATATCTATTTCAGATTCTGACGTTAGTGGTGGTCAGGAAGGAAGAAAGGACAGGGGGAATGGTCAGACAGAAGAGTTGATACAACTTCAACCACGAACTCCGAACCCCGAACTCTGTTACAGCTCTGGCATTCTTTTTGCTAAGTTGTTAAAGCCTGATAGGGGAACTTAGAAGATATATATTCTATCTGAAAATCTAACAATTTTAAATTTGACAGGCTATGCTTATAATTATATTTCTATTCTTTTTAATCGCGAGTTGGATTGTAAGTTCACAGTTAAAGAGCCGGTTCAAAAAATATTCAAAAACCCCGCTCGACAGCAACCTTTCGGGAAAGGAAGTAGCCGAAAAGATGTTGCACGACAACGGCATCTATGATGTCAGGGTGCTGCCATCACGCGGACATTTGTCAGATCACTATAACCCGGCCAACAAAACCGTTAACCTTAGCGAAAATGTTTATCACGGACGCAATGTGGCAGCTGCTGCAGTGGCTGCACACGAGTGCGGACACGCCGTTCAGCATGCACGCAGCTATGCCCCGCTGAAATTGCGCTCAGCGCTTGTCCCTGTACAGAATGTCAGTTCTAAAATTCTGAATGCCGTATTTATCATGATGTTTTTCGGCGCATTCATGTTGCCAAGCTTTATTTCATTCGACCTGGCGTTGCAGATAATTATAGCCTGTTATGCCGTGTTCACTTTGTTTGCATTCATCACGCTTCCGGTCGAAATCAATGCTACCAACAGAGCTTTGGCATGGCTGCATTCGGCCAACATTACCACCGGCCGAAATCATAACCAGGCACAGGATGCTCTGAAATGGGCAGCTTATACCTATGTTGTTGCGGCTTTATCAGCTCTTGTTACTCTGGCTTATTATGTCATGATTTTCCTGGGAAGAAGAGATTAGTGCCTTGTCGCTCCTTTTTTCCAAATATGGAAACCAAAATAAACTCACCCCTTGTATTCACAGTTTTGGAGAATACAAGGGGTTTATTTTTCAGGCTCAATTCTTTTTCAATTAGTGCAACCAACTGAATTTTAACCTGCATTATTCATAAATTTTCGTCATGAGATGTTCAAGTATCCCAAAACACAAGAAACCGCAGAAAAAATTGATGCAGGGAATAGTGAACTATTTTCAAATCAAATTTTTCGAGGACGCTTGTGTTTTGCCGATAATTGGGCATT
>NZ_AHZV01000138.1 GCF_000250735.1 Anaerophaga thermohalophila str. Valhall | reverse complement strand
TATGCTTTTTATACCGCACTCATTTATATCAACCGCGAGTTCTTGCAAGCAAGCAGCAGAGCAGAGCGACGAGGATCTTGGCCGCACCAGGATGAGTCTTAACGGCTTTGCCGTTTTAAAAAGCTGTTTCACAGTTTTTTAATTCGTGTCATTCGTATCATTCGTGGTTCATGTGAACAAAATGGCAATAGCCATTTTTTAAGATACAATTGTAAGGAAAATCGTTTCTATGAAAAGCACGTCTATTTGTGATGAACCATTTATAAAAATAGCTACGCCATTTTTTGCGGAATATTGGCATTAAAAATATGATTTTCAGGCTATAGCATTCATCGTAAATCTTATATCTTCCAATCCAATGGTCTATTCTGACCTATCATCGAATTCACCCCTGAAAGTCTTTTTTTATAAGGAACAAACTGGTTGCCTGATGATTCCTGAAAATTTCTCACGCTGTAGTTATTTCCGAGACCAGCTGTTGAAGAAAATCTCTATGGTAATAATCTTCATCCACAATCTCATCATTCCAGACCAGAATGTCGAGATCGATTTCGCGAGGCCCAAACTTTGGACGTGAACGGTTGCGTCCAAGGATATCTTCCATCTCTTTTAGCCTTATTGACAATTCGTTCCTTTCAAGATCGGTTTCCATAAGAATGGCAGTGTTGTAGAAATCGGGCTGGTTGGTAATGCCCACAGGCGCAGTCCTGAGAATGGAAGAGCGCTTCAGTAGCCTGAAATTCTGTTGTAATAGATCAACTGCCCGCTTCAAATTTAAATGGGCATCAATATTACTTCCAAGTCCTATGATCACGCGGTTGCTCATTATTGTCTGGTTGTTTTTGACAGGGAGAATGAAACGCTCCGGGCAAATCGCAGAGCATGGGGTTTGTCCACTTCTATCTCGACCGACTGTACCCTTGGAATGGACAAAATCAGGTCTGCAACATCATTGGCCACTTTCTCCAGCAGGTTGAAGCTGTTTCCCTCTACCAGAGCAATAATCTGTTTACATATTTCTCTGTAATCCAGAGCTTCACCAGGTTCATCACTCAATTCCTCGCCCTGAGTTAGATAATTAATGGATATATTCAGCACTAAATCCTGTTTTTTCCCCAATTCATGCGGATTGAAGCCAACCTGCGTACGCAACAAAAGATCTTTGATAAAAATTGTAGCCATAGTCATAGAAGATGTAACCCACTGTCACAATAAATAATTTGACCTGTAACAGAGGAATTGTTCAACAAAAAAGAGACTGAAGCAGCAATATCGGAAGTATCAACCCTTTGTTTCAGCGGTGTTCTGTCAACAACATGCTTCAGGTACTCATCGCTTTTGCGCGGTGGTGGCAGTACAGGGCCGGGAGCAACAGCATTCACCCTGAACGCGGGCGCGAAAGATAATGCAGCCATTTTCGTAAGAGCCTGCAGGTTCTTCTTGGCCAAAAGATAGGCAGCATGAGATGCTTCGTTGGATGTAATTTTGGCATCGAGCATATTAACGACCGATCCGGAATCAAAGGAATTTCTGAACGACTGGAGCAAAAAGAAAGGTGCTTCAAAGTTCACACCCATTTCTTTTCGTAAAAAAGAAGGGGAAGTCTCTTCAATAGTGCCTGAATGGAAAGTACTGGCATTGTTGACCAACGCATGCAATCTCTCAATTCCTTCAGGCAATCTGCCAAAAAGCGACAAAACAGCATCCATATTACTTAAATCACATTGAATAACAGGAAATTTCCGGTCGCTGTAAGTTTCCTTTAATTCATTTGAAAGGCGAAGCGCTTCATCACGACTATGGTTATAATGCAAAACCACTTCCCATCCATCGGATGCAAGAAAACGGGCAATGGCTGCCCCTACTCTTTTTGCCGACCCGGTAATTAAAACTGTTTGCTTCATTTAGAAGAAGATTCGAATATCAAAGTGACGATTTTCTCAAGTTCATTCTGGTCTATTTCGTCAAAGGCATTCAGCTTTTTACTATCCACATCCAAAACAGCAACAATTTTGCCGGTTTTGTTATAAACGGGAACCACAATTTCCGACTTACTCAATGACGAACAGGCAATATGACCGGGAAACTTTTCCACATCAGGCACAATAAGGCTCCTTTTTTCATTGATCCCTGCCCAGCACACCCCGGTATCCTTTTTTAGCTTAAGACAGGCAACGGGTCCTTGATAAGGACCAACAACAAGATCGCCGTTGTCGAGATAATAAAATCCGGTCCAGAAAAAATCAGGCATTTTATGATGTAACAGAGCAACAATTGTGCTCATTCGTGACCATGGGCTCCCGGTGGCTCCTATTAATTCCTCAATTTGTCTTAGAATTCGCTGGTATCGTCCGGTTTTGGTTTTGTTGCTCATATATTCTTTTAATAGATTTTTAGATATTAGATGTAAGAGCCCGGTCTAAAAAGCATCTTTATTGCCAAACTCTGTGTTGTTTTAAATTTTTGCATCCTCATTAACAACAAGTTAACTCCGGTACAAAAATTTAAGACGCATTGATTTTGACAAAAATATGCTTTTTATACCGCACTCATGTAAGATTATTTCTACAACTTTGATATACTATATTTTAACACTACT
>NZ_AHZV01000139.1 GCF_000250735.1 Anaerophaga thermohalophila str. Valhall | reverse complement strand
AGCGCATAATACAAAATATACCCAAACAAAGGTACTGCGAGCCAGTACGCATTTTGTGCACCAAACAGGTCTTTAAGAAACCCATAAAGTGTCGGGATTAACGCGCCACCAACAATGGCAACAACCATCAATGAACCGCCCTGCTTTGTAAATTTCCCCAGATCGGTCATTGCCAGCGGCCAAATGGCAGGCCACATCAAAGCACAACCCAGTGCAATCAAAACAACAAAAAAGATGGAAATTTCGGGAGGGGTAAAGACAACCAGCAACGATCCGGCAATAGCAACAAGAGCACTTGCCACCAGCGCTGTTGACTGACTCAGGTATTTAGGGATGAAAATTATCCCAACGATATAACCTGCCACCATCCCTACCGGAGCAATCCATGCATACCATTCCGGATTGGCAAGATTCAATGTTTCTGCATAATCTACCAGCGTTCCCAACGCAACCGTTTCAACCCCAACGTAAAAGAACAAGGCCAAAATGCCAAGCAACAAGTGCGGAAACTGCCATATAGAAGTCTTTTTCGCCGCGTATGGACAATCATCTACATTTTCCTCATCCTCTCCTACTGCTTTCACTTCTGGAAGCGGAGAGAAAAAAGCAATGACACCCAACAATACAAAAACGCTGATAATAATTATGAACGGCAATGTAGTATCCGCAAAACGGACATCATCAACACTCTTTCCAATTATCAAGGCAAGGAAGAGCGGAGCCACCGGCCAGGCCAGTTTGTTCAGTATTCCCATAATACTCATCCGCCGGGCTGCACTATCAATAGGGCCAAGTATCGTCACATAGGGATTTACCGTTGCTTGCAGGAAAGTATTTCCCATACCACTGATAAAACTGGCGACAAGGAACAATGGTAAACTTTCCATATTCCCGGATGGGATGTACAGATAAAACCCGATGGCAAAGAGCAGGAACGAAAGTGCCATGGTTCGTTTATATCCGATTTTCGCAATCACAAAAGATGCCGGATATCCGAAAATTAAAAACGCTGAAAATGTTGCAGCAAGAACCAGATATGACTCTGCCGAGCTGATGCTCAACTGGCTTTTCAGCAACGGAATTAGATAACTGTTAATTCCCAGGGCAAACCCGATAGAGAAAAACATGGTACCGAGAATAATCAGAGCAATCACAAGATTGCGCCCCTGAACGTTTGATTTGGCCTCAACACTCATAATGTTTCATTTTTTGTTTTTATAAAAGTTACCGGTATCAATACGGCATCCCGACTATAGCCGGCATCCGTCCTGATTCAATACTGATTCCTCTGAGGATAAGGGTTAAATGGATAATTGCTCCGGCTCAGCATTAGTTCTGAACAGTTGACAATCATTTGGTGAACGAGAACAAAGTTATTTAACCTGCTTTATTCATAAGTTTTC
>NZ_AHZV01000140.1 GCF_000250735.1 Anaerophaga thermohalophila str. Valhall | reverse complement strand
TTAAATTCTTAATTTATCTGGAAATACACCAAATTTTCTCTATTTTCGTTGTCTTAAATTGAGTTAAGTGCAGAAAACTTTGAATATTTCAATTTCATAATACCATGACAAAACTACGTACCCTGTGGGTTTTTCTCCTGGTTACTATTATCTCATTCCTGGCTGTCGGACAGCAGTCGTATGACAGTCAGCAGTCAGAGCGACTTTTTAACCAGGCCCTCCAGCATTATCGCAACGGGCGGTATGGTGTAGCCCGCGATATGTTCTCAGACCTGCAGAATAAGTTTACTCCCGGACAAAGCAATTTGAGGGCCGAATCGGCCTATTATGTGGCCATGGCAGCTTCAAAACTGGAAAATGAAGATGCGGAAGATCTTTTGGAAGCTTTTCTGATTGATTTTCCCGAAAGCGGGATGCGCCCCTATGTTTATAAACGTCTGGGCGATATGGATTATGAAGACGGGAAGTACAGTCAGGCTCTGCGAAACTACAGGTATGTTGAAGCCCGTAAACTTGATCGTGAAGCCCGCTACGATTTCCGGTTTAAGTCGGGTTACTGCCATTTTATGGAAGGAGAATATGATCAGGCACTTCCGGCTTTTTCAGAGATACGTAATGTGGATGGTGAATGGTGGGGGGCATCTAATTACTATTATGCTCATATTCAGTACGAACAGGAAAACTATAATACTGCCCTGAGAGTTTTTGAGCAACTAAAGGGTGAACCGGGGTTTGGTGAAGAAGTTCCTTTCTATATTGCCCAAATTTATTATTTGCAGGAAGAATATAAAAAGGCTATTGATTATGGTGCGCCTCTTGCAGAAGAGGCTGAAGGGGTTCGTAAAGCCGATATGGGCAGAGTTGTTGGAAATGCATGGTATGCACTATCGGATTACGGGAACGCAGCCCGGTACCTTGCTATTGCAGTTGAATTGACCGATGAACCCCCGCGGCAGGATTTTTATCATCTGGGATTGAGTTATTATCATCTGAAAAAGTATGCACATGCTGCAGAAGCACTTGCCAGGGTGACGGATAAAGATGATGCCATGGCGCAAAATGCTTACTACCATCTGGGCGATTGTTATCTGAAGCTAAATGAAAAGAAACGGGCACGTGTGGCTTTTGAAGCAGCTTCTGAATATAGCTTTGACGAAGTTATTACGGAAGAAGCGATGTTTAACTATATCAAACTGAATTATGAACTGTCGTTTTCTCCCTTTAATGAGATTATCGACAGCTTTATGCAGTTCATAGACCGTTTCCCCAATAGTGCCTACATTGATGAGGCATGGCAATACCTCGGCCAGGCACTGTTAACCACCCGTAATTATCAGCAGGCACTTGAAGCTTTGGAGCAGGTAAAAAACAAAACTGCCGAAAACTATCAGGCCCTTCAGCGGATTGCATACCACCGGGGGCTTGAGCTGTTTACCAATCTTCAATTTGATGAAGCCATCGACATGCTGCAATACAGCCTGAAATACGGGGAATACAACCGCGATATGAAGGTTAAAGCCTATTACTGGCTGGGAGAAGCCTTTTACAGACTTGGGCAATACGATAAAGCCATTGAGAATTATGACATTTTTATTCATACTGCCGGCTCCTATCAGCTTGATGAGTTTAAAACCGCTCACTACAATATAGGGTATGCCTGGTTTAAACAGAAAAATTATTCCGAAGCGGCGTCGTGGTTCAGGAAATACGAAAATTTGATGGGCGATCGTCAGTCTCCCATGCTGGGTGATGCATTGAACCGGATTGGCGATTGCTTTTTCATGGAACGCGACTTTGCACGGTCTGTCCGTTATTATGAAGCGGCAACAAATATTGCCGGTGCAGCAGCCGATTATGCCATGTATCAGAAAGCTTTTGCTCTGGGACTTGAGGAAGACCATCGCAGCAAAATTAAACAATTAGAGGAGTTGGTGGAACGGTTCCCTGAATCTACCTATGTGGATGATGCCTGGTATGAGATGGGACGCTCTTACGTTGCGCTGAATGATTTGCCTTCTGCTATTAGGACCTTCAAAACCATCAAGGAGAATTATCCGCGTTCCAACTACTCAAAAAAAGCCATGTTACAGTTAGGCCTTCTTTATTACAATAGTGGTGACCTTGATCAGTCGCTGGCATTTTATAAACGCGTTGTAAATGAATTCCCCGGCACACCTGAAGCTGAGGATGCATTGTTGGGAATAAAAAACATTTACCTCGACCGCAACGATGCCGACGGATATATAAATTATACCAGGCAGGTTGGCGGTTTTGCAAGCATTGATAAGCACCAGGAGGATTCTCTTTCCTATGTTACTGCCGAAAAACTGTACATGCAGGATAAATGTTTGCAAGCCATCAATCAGTTTGAGGCTTATTTGAGGAACTATCCCAATGGGCGATTCGTGGTCAATGCTCATTTTTACAAAGCCGACTGTCAGTTTCGTAACAAAGATTATGAAAATGCCCGCCGCTCCTTCGAATTTGTGGTCAGTCGACCCGGAAACATATTCATGGAAGATGCCCTCGTGGGTGTTGCACGTATCAGCTATCAACAGGAACGCTATAAAGATGCACTGGGCTATTTTGAGCGTTTGGAAAATGAGGCCGATGAAGAAGAATTGAGAAGAGAGGCCTTGATTGGCCAGATGCGCTGCCTGGTAAAACTGGATGATCGACCGGGATATGTTACAAGATTGGCCGATCGCCTGCTGGAAGATCCTAAAACATCGCCCGAAGTGGCGCGGGAAGCCCGTTTCCGCAAAGCAGAAGCACACCTGGAACTGGGTGAAAAACAACTTGCCCTTGATGAGTTTCAGGTACTGAAAGAGAATACCAGTTCTCCCGAAGGTGCCGAAGCTCGTTATCGGGTAGCACAAATACTCTTCGATCGGGGGGATATTGATCAGGCTGAGCAAGAAATTTTTGATTTTGTTAATGTGGGAACTCCCCATCAATACTGGATGGCAAGATGCTTCCTTCTTTTGTCTGATATCTATCAAAAACGGGGTGAATTATTCCAGGCCAGACAATATATTGAAAGTTTGATCGAGAATTATAAGGATCGGGATGATGACATTCGGGAAAGAGCTGATAAACGCCTGGAAGAACTAAAAAATGTGGAGGAAGCAAAGAAATAGTTTGATCAGGTTTTCCTCTGCAGGCAGACAACAAGGGGCTTAAATCTAATTAGTGTCT
>NZ_AHZV01000141.1 GCF_000250735.1 Anaerophaga thermohalophila str. Valhall | reverse complement strand
CAAGCCTTGCAACTGGCACTTTCTGAACAGACACACATATTGTAAAAATTTTTTGCGAGTTTATAGACACGCACTATTTATAGGGTCGGATGCAACTCGCGCTTTTATACATGTTCTTTTGTAGCAGATTTCTTTGTAAACAAAGCAGCACAGCCGAAAGAGAAATCAAAGCTCTATGCTCGTTTCATTAATTCTATTTCATTTTAGTCGCTCAGAATAGAGAAAAATGTTTACTCATAAAAATTTTTCTCAAACGCGGTGTATTCCTTTCTCTTAAAAAGTCTTCTTTTAACAAAGGCACTGAGAAATCCCAAACCATAGCCTAACAACTGTATAAAAGCAGCAGGAACTGCAAGGAAAGCAGGTTTTAGCTGTTTGAGAGAGAAAAGTGCATCGAAGAAAAAAAGCAAAAGCGGAACCAATATGAAAAAAAGAAGAAAAGGAAAAAATGCGGAAAGAAGCAGGGTGAGTGAAAAACCAACGACAAAAAATGAAGGAAGGATGTGTACAATTTTGGTAGTACCGGGGTGTCGTTCTTCCAGATTAATTCTTGCAATACCGGAATTAAAAACCTGTTTGAAAAACGAGCGGAAATTATTACGCCGCTTGTGCCATATCCAGGCATCGCTTAGCAGCGCAGTTTTGTAGCCGGCCTCAAGCAGACGCATACTAAAATCCAGGTCTTCTCCGAAACGCATATTCGTAAATCCTTTAATCGCCTGAAATACTTCATTTCTGACACCCAGGTTAAAGCTGCGCGGATAAAATTTGTCGGCCTTTTCTTTACCTCCCCTGATTCCGCCGGTAGTCACCACACTACTCATTGCATGTCCGATGGCTTTTTGAATGGCATTAAAATCAGAATGCGGACGATCCGGCCCGCCAAAGCAGTCAAAATCAGCATCTTTAACAGAAGAGGCAATCTTCTCAGTATAACCGGGAGGAAGCAGGCAATCCGAATCCAGAAAAACCAGCCATTGACCAATCGCCTCGGCAGCACCTGTATTTCGGGCAGGACCAGGGCCGGTATTCTCCTGAAGAATGTAGCGGATGGGCAACTCTTCAGCCCAGTCGTCAACGATGCTCTGTGACGACAGGGTGGATCCGTCCTCTACTATTATGATCTCAAAATCTTTTAGTTTCTGATGGGAGAATGATTCCAGCAATTCGTCGATCTCCCGCGGTCTGTTAAATACAGGTATAATGAACGAAAATAATGGCATTGACGACTGTTTTGTTCAAATATAGGAAATCTTCCCGACAGTTTCACCCACCAGCAAATTTCCTTTTAAAACAGGCACAATATTCGTTTGGTCAGGCATGTGACAAAACTCAATAACATCATCCAGACCGTTTTTAGCAAGACGCTGTTTTTGAGCAGCTTTTAAAATGTACCGATAGACATCGGGTTGTGCTGATTTCCAAAGATCAAGCGAAGCATGCACAGAATCGCAAATGGTGGAAAATTCACCTGAATCCAGCAATTTTTTGGACAAAGCACCTGCAAAAAGTGAATCTTCAAGACTGAATTTATTTTTCCAGGCAGCACAAAGAATCACTACATCCCGCCCTTTCATGAGTAACCATTGCGAGAGTGCCGATAAATTAAGATACGAACCAATGGCCACTGCATGCGCTGGAGCAGCTTTATGTATTGCACTGGTTCCATTGGTCGTGCTGTAAACAATATCGTGCTGTTGCACGCGATCAGGAGTGAAATTAAAAGGTGAATTCCCGAAATCTGCAAAATCCAAAACCAATCCATCACGTTCGGCAGCCACCAGGTGTCCCTTAGTCTTCCACTCGCGCGCCTCTTCCAGACTTCCGACAGGAATAATATGCCGAGCTCCGTTCATAAAGGCTGTACAAATAGCAGAAGTTGCTCTTAAAATATCAACGACAACCACTACTGCATCAGAATGATGAAACAGTTCGTACAACGCAGGGGAAAAACAAACCTCCAGATTATGCTTCATTAATTAAGAGATTAACAGATTATTAGATTTTTAAATTGTTAGGGTGGAGGGTTCAGGGGACCCCTAAATCCCTAAAAGGGAACTTTTAGTCCGGAGCACTCTTTTTAAATTTGTATTAAGTCCTGATTGCTGAACCTTGTCCTTAACCTCAATTTGATTGGTTGCTGGGTGCAGGGTGCTGGGTGCTGGTTGCTGGGTGCAGGGTGCTGGGTGCTGGTTGCTGGGTGCTTGTTCGCTCGGCTCCGCCGCTTGTCTTGTAAGAATTCGTCAATTGGTTCATTGGTTAATTGGTTCATTGGTTAATTGATAATTGATAACTGGTCATTGATAATTGGTCATTGATAATTGGTCATTGAAAAATCTGTGTTCATCTGTGAAATCTGTGGTGCACTCTCTACCTCAACCTCAACCTCAGCCTTAACCTAAACTTCGGCCTCAGCCTTAATCTGCTAATTAGTGCGTGTCTATAAACTCGCAAATAATTTTTACAATCTGAGTGTCTGTTCAGAAAGTGCCAGTTGCAAGGCTTGCGAAGCCGCCAAAAAAGGAGTTTACTTTTCGTAAATGAGTATTTTGGCGGCGAGTGTAACACAGCAAATGGTACTTTATGGACAGACACTAATTATTTCAGATTAACAAAAGGAGTTTTCACCACCCTGGCTTTCAAATCCCGATTTCGTATTCTTATGAAAATCTCAGTATCCACTTCCCAAAAGCCTTTTTTCAGGTACCCCATACCAATACCCTTTTTTAACATAGGTGACATGGTTCCCGAAGTTACTTCTCCGATAATATTTCCTGAACGATCCACTATTTCATAATCTTTACGGGGTATCCCTCTGTCCTCGAGAACAAAACCTTTCAGACGCTTTTGAACGCCCTCCTTCTTTTGCTTTTCAAGAATCGGCCTGGAAATAAAATCATTGCCATCCACAAACTTAGTTATCCAACCCAATCCGGCTTCAATAGGAGACGTGGAATCATTAAGATCATTGCCATATAAGGCAAGTCCCGCTTCCAGTCGAAGCGTATCCCGTGCACCGAGTCCTGCCGGCAGCATACCTTTGTCTGCACCTTCATTCATCAGTGCTTCCCAAACTTTTGGCGCATCCTCATTATAAATATATAGTTCGAACCCGCCTGAACCGGTATATCCGGTATTTGAAATAATGACGTTTTCAATTCCGGCAAAATCACCTACTTTAAAAGCATAGAAGGGGATTGATGCCAGATCGACAGAGGTCAGCGGTTGCATAATTTCGACCGCCACGGGCCCCTGAACCGCAATCAAAGAAATCCGGTTGCTTGCATTCTCCAATTCGGCTCCGGCTCGATTGTTTTCATTACACCATTCCCAGTCTTTTTGAATGTTTGCTGCGTTAACAACCAGCATGTACTTTTCTTCTTCATAATGATAAACGATCAGATCATCAACAATTCCGCCGTTTTTATTAGGCATACAGGAATATTGAGCTTTTCCGACAGGTAGTCCTGCAACATTATTAGAGGTGATGTATTGAACAAAATCAAAGGCTCCGGGTCCTTTAACCCAGAATTCTCCCATATGAGAAACATCAAACATTCCGGCTGCTTTCCGAACAGCCATGTGCTCATTTGTAATACCTGTATACTCAACAGGCATTTCAAATCCGGCAAATGGCACCATTTTGGCTCCTAATTGCTTGTGAATTTCATTTAGAGGCGTCTTTTGCATCTTGAAAAATATTTTTGGCAAAGTTACTCCGGATAGCCCGGAAAACAAAAACTTTGGCAGGATGTAACGTCAAAGAATAAACTATCAATGCAAATTTATATGAAAAAAAGAGAGGAAAAGAATGATAATTATTTGTAAATTTACGTTATTAGCATCAAGGCCATATTGTATTTCTCATTCTATTTTTATTAAATTTGGGCATTCAAGCCTGTCAAAAAACGTTTGCACTATGCCAAACCAATATGAATGTATCAATTTAAGTTATCTTGAAAGCATTGCCCAGGGAGATAAAGACATTATTGAGGAACTAATCACAATTTTCTTAGACCAGATACCGGAATTTACAGAAGGACTGGAAAAAAGTTTTAAAGATAAACGGTGGCTCGACGTTGCAGCTATTGCACATAAGGCAAAATCATCGGTTATCTCGATGGGAATGGAAGAACTTGGCAACCGAGACCTCAAAAACCTGGAGCTGGTCGCCAAGGAACTACATATCAAGGACATCAGGAGCAAAGACAATCCGGAAACCATAGAAGAACGGGAAGCAGAGCAACTGGAAAAAAATCTTCAGGGGTATGACAAAGAACGCCAGAACTGGATTAAGGCCAATGCTTCACCGGAAACGGTAGCTTCCATTATTGATAAATTCAATACAACCATTAAAAAAGCAGAAGAAGAACTCAAATCAGAAATTAAGAAATAATGGATACACGACTCAAAGTAACCCGTCAAAACAATATGCTAATTGGCACTCTTGAAGATACCGACAGGCTGAATGCAACAATTGCCCCGGAGGTAAAAGCTCAGCTTAACAGTAATTTAAACAAGACGGAGGTAAATTTTATTCTGAATCTTCAAAAAATAAAATTTATCGACAGTACTGGAATAGGAGTGTTAATCTCTGCCTTAAAAACTGCACGCCAAAATAACGGTAATTTTTATCTCTCCAACGTGAACAAAGAGGTTATGGATTTATTATCGTTAATGAAACTTGACAAGGTTTTTGACTTCTACGAAGGATAATCAGTTGTCAGACTTTTATTTGAAAACACATTACCAAAATACAACACTTATGACGCGGATATGGCGGATTAAAGCGGAGATTATCCGCTAAAATCCGTTTCATCTGTCTCATCCGCATGTCATTAATTAGTGCATATCTATAAATTCACAAAAATATTTTCACAATATATGTGTCTGTTCAGAAAGTGCCAGTTGCAAGGCTTGCAAAGTCCGAAAATATAGAGTTTACTCATCGTAAATGAGTAATTTTCGGACGAGCGTAACGCAGCAAATGGTACTTTATGAACAGACAGTAAATTTTAAAGTTTCGAATTCATTCTTTCTTCTTTTCA
Source organism: Anaerophaga thermohalophila str. Valhall (assembly GCF_000250735.1). Lineage (GTDB taxonomy): Bacteria > Bacteroidota > Bacteroidia > Bacteroidales > Marinilabiliaceae > Anaerophaga > Anaerophaga thermohalophila_A. Next base: position 10,759 of record NZ_AHZV01000141.1, on the reverse strand, counting down.
GACAACCTCTTCTTTCATAATCCGGTACTACAACCTCTTACACTTTGTCAAATTTCCAACCCGTTTAATTTTAATTTCTGAATACAAGGTTTTCTCCATCAAAATCGACCAAAATGGGCTTTTCTTTGTCCACCTCATCGGCCAGCAATTTCTTCGACAGATCGTTCAGGACAAATCTTTGCATAGCCCTTTTGATGGGTCTTGCTCCAAAAAGGGGGTCAAATCCCACATCGGCCAGATGATCAACGGCTCTATCGCTGATACTGATTTCAACACCCTGCGTTTTTAACAATTTAGCAACCTGGGTAAACTGCAATTTAACAATCTCCCTGATTTCGTCCCTGGTCAGAGGCCTGAACATTATAATATCGTCGATCCGGTTCAGAAACTCAGGCCGAATCGTTTGTTTCAACAGCGACATCACTTCATTGCGGGTCTTTTCGGCCACCTCATCGGTGAACCCGTCCTTCCCGGCTTCTTCGTAGTTTTTCTGAATAAGGTGCGACCCCACGTTAGACGTCATTATGATGATCGTATTTTTAAAATCAGCATGCCGACCTTTATTATCGGTCAATCGTCCGTCATCAAGTACCTGTAACAGGATATTGAAAACATCGGGATGGGCTTTCTCAATTTCATCGAGCAACACCACGGAATAAGGTTTCCGGCGGACTGCTTCGGTCAACTGTCCACCTTCCTCATAACCCACATATCCGGGGGGCGCTCCAATCAGTCTTGAGACGGAATGCCGTTCCTGGTATTCAGACATATCAATCCGTGTCATCAGGTCTTCATCGTCGAACAGGAACTCTGCCAAAGCTCTGGCAAGCTCGGTTTTTCCAACCCCTGTCATTCCGAGGAAAATAAACGAACCAATAGGTCGTTTGGCATCCTGCAATCCGGCACGGCTGCGTCGCACAGCATCCGAAACCGCGGCAATGGCTTCGTCCTGTCCAATTACCCGTTTGTGCAACTCATCCTCAAGTTTCAATAACTTCTGACGTTCGCTCTGCAGCATACGTGTTACCGGAATACCTGTCCACCGGCTCACAATTTGTGCTACATCCTCAGCATCCACTTCCTCTTTGATCATTGCGTTTTCGGACTGCCGTTCGGCCAGTTCTTTCTGCAGTTTTTCAATAGCCTCGTTGGCTTCTTTAATACGTCCGTAACGCAGCTCTGCAACTTTTTCATAAAGTCCTTCCCGTTCAGCCCTTTCTGCTTCGAATTTATATTGTTCTATCTGTTCCTTCTTCTTCTGAATCCGGTCAATAATATCTCTTTCTTCTTCCCAGCGAGCACGTAAGGAATCTCTTTCGCCTTTAAGCTCTGATATTGTTTTACTCAGCTCTTCTACTTTTTTCTTGTCACCTTCGCGGCGAATAGCTTCTCTTTCAATCTCGAGTTGCTTTATCCGGCGTTCAATTTCGTCAATTTCCTCCGGTACCGAATTCATTTCGATCCGTAATTTCGATGCAGCCTCATCGATAAGATCAATGGCTTTGTCAGGCAGGAACCTGTCGGTAATATACCGCTTCGAAAGCTCTGCTGCGGCAATGATGGCTTCATCGCGTATCCGCACTTTATGGTGGGTTTCGTAACGTTCTTTCAGCCCGCGAAGGATGGATATCGCCGAAGCCAGATCAGGCTCGTCGACCATTACAATCTGGAAACGACGCTCAAGTGCCTTATCCTTCTCAAAATATTTCTGATACTCACCCAGAGTGGTAGCACCAATGGCTCTTAATTCACCCCGCGCAAGAGCAGGTTTAAGAATATTTGCCGCATCCATAGCGCCTTCACTTTTCCCGGCTCCCACAAGAGTATGTATCTCATCAATGAACATTATGATTTCGCCATCACTGCTCACCACCTCTTTCACTACGGCCTTTAAACGCTCTTCGAACTCCCCTTTATATTTAGCTCCCGCAATAAGAGCTCCCATATCGAGCGAAAAAATACGCTTACTCTTCAGGTTTTCAGGAACATCACCATTGATAATCCGGTGCGCCAGTCCTTCGGCAATAGCCGTTTTACCTACTCCGGGCTCTCCGATTAAAATAGGGTTGTTTTTAGTCCGGCGCGACAGTATCTGTAGAATTCTTCTGATTTCATCGTCACGGCCAATCACGGGATCCAGCTTGCCGGTACGGGCCATCTCGTTCAAATCTATGGCAAATCGTCCCAAAGCATTGTAAGTATCTTCGGCCGACTGGCTATCAACTTTACTTCCCTTGCGCAACTCTTCTATGGCCTGTTTGAGTCCTTTCTCAGTAACACCGGCATCTTTAAGCATTTTAGAAACCTGATCGCTGCTTTTCAAAATTCCCATCAGCAAGTGTTCGATGCTGGTGAACTGATCGCCCATTTCCCTGGCAAAGTTAATGGCTTTCTGAAGGCTGTCGTTGGCATCACGGCTTAGATACGGCTCTCCTCCGCTTACTTTGGGATACGACTCTATCATCTTATTCAACACCGGTAACACCTGACCGGCTCCCATTTTATTAAACAGGAAACGGGTCACGTTTTCTTCGGTCTCAAATATTCCCTTCAGCAAGTGACCGTTTTCGATGGCCTGATGCTGATAACCTGTAGCAATTTGAAAGGCCTGTTGGATTGCTTCCTGGGCTTTTATGGTGAATTGGTTTAGATTCATGGTTATTCGTTTTTTTTTGTTTAAAGTATTACTTCAAGGTTCCTGCCATAAACTTCATACTGCTAAATTGACCGTTTTTTAATGCCATAATATGTCATTTTTTCAGCCCGATATACTCAAAAGGTTCATTCTTCCTGCCATTTTATCTTTCTACCCTTCTACCACTTCCAGATTCAGCGCCCTCTGGAAGGGTTCAACCCCCTGTTCTCTGCTCCATGCTCCACCCCCTCTGCTCTCTGCTCCGGCAACTGACTATTGACTAAAAACTACTGACTGAATTACTTATTTCCAACAATGCAACGCACTGCATAGTATCAGACAAAAAATATGTATTTTAGCAACGACCCGGAAATAACAAAATATCACTATGCAATTTAACTGGCGCAAAATTAATCGTGTAATTCACCGTGATCTGGGCTATTTCTTTACAGGCATGGTTATCATTTACGGTCTTTCGGGAATAGCTCTGAACCATATTGACGACTGGAATCCGAACTATACCATTGAAGTTCAGGAGAAAAGGATATCCCTTCCAGAAAATTTTGATGAAAACAACCAGGCATCTGTTCTGGCTATTCTTGAACAATGCAGAGTTAATCAAGATTATAAAAATCATTATTCTCCTTCTCCGGGAAGGATAAAAATTTTTCTGGAAGAAGGAAGTTCGGTTACGGTAGATACAACAACAGGAATTGCAAATATTGAAATCATCCGAAAAAGACCGGTTTTTTATGAAGTCAACTTTTTACATTACAATCCCGGCAAACTTTGGACCTGGTTTTCGGATATTTTTGCACTTTCGTTAATGATACTTGCCATCACGGGTCTTTTTATCCTCAAAGGGAAAAACGGAATCCGTGGAAGGGGCGCCTGGTTGTCCATAGCAGGAGTTCTGATTTCAATCGCATTTTTGGTAATATACCTTTGACAACAGATGATTGCATATACCGGCCATCTTAACATTTTTCGCAGACGGTCTGAAAAAAGGATACGTCTTGTAGTAATGTTGTTGCTTTACTTTTCCTTTTTATGCAATGGCCAGACAACGGATACGACCATAATCATAAGAAATGACACGGTTATCAGCCTGATAAAGCCCGGGAACTTAGAGATAGAAAAAGTTCCGGAAGGAAAAAAACTGGAAGAAATACTGAGGGATTATTCTGAAAAAAATTTTTTCTCGCGCAAGTTACACGAATGGCTTGTTAAAAGCAGTTTAGACAGTATCAATACAACATCTCAAAATGAAAATAATCTTCAATTTTCAGGAAAAAGAATTGCCCATATCGACATCAGAAACATTCCCCCCCTCGGTGGTTCGGTAAACGATACAACAATAGTTTCCGATTCATGGCAGGTAAAAATAGGTAATAAGCTAAGATTCGAAACAGTTCCGCAAATTGTTTTAAAAACTCTGACTTTTGAGGCAGGACAAAGTCTTAGCGAGGCAGACATTGCAGATAGTGAACGGCTGTTGCGTTCCCTTTCGTTTATTAACGACGCTAAGATTGTTGTCTGGCCTTATGCTGGCAACAATGACTCGGTAAATATTAGTGTATACATACAAGACCGGTATCCCCATGCTGTATCCATAGGACTGAAAAACCAGCAACCTTCGGTATCGCTCATCAACAAAAACCTTTTTGGCCGCGGTATCTCTTTGTCGCACACTATTGTAACGCCAACCACCGATAACAGGGACTGGGGTTTCAGAGAAACATTCGAAACAGAGAATTTCCTTGGCGAATACATCAACTTTGAGCTTGACTATTCGCATATAAAAAATTTGCAAGTTATTTCGGGTAATCTGGAAAAGAACTTTGTGCTGCCTGAAATAAAATATGCCGGTGGTATTACGGTCAACCGTTCTTATGTAAATCCCCGGCTAAATGATTATCCTTCTATTGAATGGGAGCCGCCTCTTGATTACAGAAGACAGAATTACTGGCTTGGACGTTCATTTTTGTTTGGAGAATACAATCATCCGTTGCGATCCAATTTTTACATAACAACCCGCTTTCTCGACTTAAAACTTTTTGATCAGGCTGAGAATCATGAGTTTCTTCCCGACGGAAAGTTTTATTTCGGAGGTCTTTCTTTTTCGAAAAGAGGCTACTATAAAAACAATCTCATTTATTCTTTCGGGCGGACAGAAGATGTCCCCTATGGTTTTCTTACTTCTTTTAATTACGGATATCAACAGGACGATGGCTCAACCCGTCACTACCTGAATTTTCACCATTCTATGGGGAAAGCGCTTATCCCATCAAAAGGCTATGTTTATCTCAGTGCCGACATAGGCTCCTTCTTCAGGGCCGGCTCCCCCGAACAAGGACATCTCAAACTTGTCGGAGAGTACATTACCCCCCTGATAAAAGTAAGAAACAGCGAACTCAGAAATTTCTTTGAAATCCAATATGTAAACGGGCTTAAACGGTTTCCCGGAGAGTATTTGTTTCTTGATGAAGACGTGAATGGTTTGCATCGTTTCGATTACAGCGAATCAATAAAAGGTACAGAAAAAATAGTTTTAAAGACAGAGCAGGTATTCTTTACGAACATAGAACCGCTGGGATTCAAATTTGCAGCATTTACATTTTTCGATACTGCTTTTCTCAAAGAGAGTTCGAAAAGTCTGTTTAATAACACACCATATTTCAGTTTTGGAGGTGGCTTGCGCATAAGAAACGACAACCTGGTCTTCAACACTCTGCAGATAAGACTGGCCATTATGCCCAGAGTTCCCTCCGGAGAATTCCCTTTAAGCCTCCGGATCACCGGCGAAACAACACGAGATTTTAAAGATTTTGTGCCTCACCAACCAGGATCACCTGTATTTTACTAAAATTTATTTTCTAAAATAAAAACCTCACAATCAACATTTTAAATATCAAAAGTTCATTATTCCAACCAGGCATTCGATATCTCAAAAACCTACAAAGTGATTATTTTTTAGATATTTATCGAAATATTCTGTTTTTTTGAATATCTTTGACTAAAGACAAAAATAAGGGCCAATTTTCAACAAAGAATTAGTGCGATATGATATCCGGAAAAACCATACCATTTTTACTTTTTGTTGTGACCGCCGGCATGTTCGCATTGGCGTTCAGCCAGCCATCGAACCAAAAGGACATCTACGCCGACTGTATGGAACAAATCGACAATGGATTTATTTACAACAGTCAACCTATGAAAGCGCTTCTTACCGGTACGGAAGTAGCCGAATTCAGAGCCACTCTGTTCGAAGGTAATATCTACCGGATTGCTACCTGCTCACCTACAAATAAAAAAATTTGGTTCTCAATCTATGATACCAATAATAATTTATTGTTTTCCACCACCCAGTATGATTACTCATCGTGCTGGGATTTCAAAATGGAGGGTAACATGGAATGCAAGATTGAAGCAGGTCTGATGCCGGGAAGCGGAAGCTCGGGCATGGCAGTGCTCCTTATCGGATTTAAAAATCTTAGACCATCTGCCTTTTAACTGAATAAACCAGATATGAGTCAATTGTCTGTTTTATTGCACAATCTGTGGATTTTTCTGAAAAAAATATCAACAACAAAAAATTTTGACAATCAGCGGTCGAAACAAGACACTAATAATTTTCAGAAAAACCTCAAACATTGAAAATACCGCATGAGTGAAGGTATTTTAAAAGCATTGATGCAATTATTTGCCCTGGTGGCTGCGCCCGATCAGGATGCCGCCTCCCGTCGTAAAGTTGTGCGAAATTATCTTTCGCTCCACCTTAATAATCAGCTCATTGAGGAATACCTGGTTCTGTTCGACCAACATCGGCAAACTTACAGGCAGAAACTTAAAGAAAAAACACGCATACCCAAACTATATGCCGCCAGCTCGGTAAGAGTACTCCGAATAGCCACCGCCATAAATGAAGAGCTGACCCATTATCAGAAAACCATTGTTATCATTCAGCTTCTCGAGTTTTTAAATTCGGGAGAAGGCGGTGTTTCTGAAATGGAAAATGAATTTGCCGACACTGTTGCCGAAACCTTCAATATTCAGGCAGAAGAGTATGAAGCCATCAAAAATTTCATAGCAAATCTGGTTCCCCAAAAAAACAAAGACATATTAATAATCGGGGGCAGCAGAGAAAGACGGCAGGAAGAGAGATATATCTTCAGGGAATTTTTAAACACTGAAATTTATGTTCTCAACATCAGATCGGTATCTCTTTTTCTGGTTAAATCGAACGAAAGCACCGAGCTTACTATAAACGGGCAGGTTCTGATCCCCCACCGGATACAATTTTTACGTCCCGGCGGATCGATACGATACATGCATGGAACACCTGTCACTTTCAGCGATATTGCCACCCATTTTAATTACAGTGCCAACAAAACACCCATTGTTTTTGATGTAAGAGATATTTCCTTCAGTTTCAACAAGAGACGTGAAGCGGGTTTGCATCCAATGAGCTTCACCAGCCATTCCGGTCAGCTCGTAGGCATTATGGGAGATTCAGGTGCCGGAAAAAGCACCCTGATAAATGTGCTCACAGGCATTTATCTACCCTCATCGGGTGAAATATTACTTAATGGAATTGACCTGCATTTATTCCCCGAAAAGCTCAAAGGACTCATCGGATATGTATCGCAGGACGACCTTTTGATTGAAGACCTTACCGTGTATCAGAATTTGTTCTATAGTACCAAACTCTGTTTCGATCACCTGAACAGCCATGAAATAAAAGAAAAAGTAGATCATCTTTTAGGGTCGCTCGGATTGTACGAAATCAGAAATATGAAAGTTGGTTCTCCGTTGAATAAGAAAATAAGCGGCGGACAAAGAAAGCGACTTAACATAGCACTGGAACTGATAAGGGAACCTTCTGTCCTTTTTCTTGATGAGCCGACTTCAGGCCTGTCATCCCGCGACTCTGAAAACATAATGGACCTTCTGAAAGATCTTGCAGTAAAAGGGAAACTAATATTTGTAGTAATCCACCAGCCATCATCAGAAATATTCAAAATGTTCAACCAGTTGCTGGTGCTTGACACAGGTGGTTACTTAATATACCATGGTGATCCGGTAGGTGCCATCAACTACTTTAAGTCGTGCATCAACCATGCTAACCGTGATGAGAGTGAATGCCCTGTATGCGGAAATGTCAATCCCGAACAGATTCTAAATATAGTTAACTCACATGTTCTGGATGAATATGGTGCGCCAACACCTGTAAGGAAAATTGCCCCCGACGAATGGTTTGATACCTTTAAAAAAGTACACCCTTCGACAAGAAAAAGGGAGGAGAAGAGATTGCCTCTGCCCGAGATAAATTTTCAAATACCCGACAGATTAGGGCAATTAAAAATATTTTTCACAAGAGATTTGAAATCCAAGCTGGCCAACCTCCAATACATATTTATCAATCTTTTAGAAATGCCCGCACTTGCTTTGGTACTTGCAGGATTGCTATATTATTTTCAGGCAGGAGAAAACAGCAGTAATCAATACTATTTTTATAACAATCCAAACATTATTACATACATTATTATTGCTGTAATAATAGCCATTTTTGTGGGACTGACCGTAAGTGCCGAAGAAATTATCAACGACAAAAAAATATTAAGGCGCGAGGCATTCCTTAATTTGAGCCGGTTCAGCTATTTGTTATCAAAAGTCGGAATCCTGGCCATCTTATCAGCTATTCAGGTGGCCTTATTTGTCTGGATAGGAAACAGCATTCTTCAGATAAAAGATATGTTTTTAGATTATTGGATCATACTTTTTACATCTGCGGTTTTTGCTAACCTCCTCGGACTCATTATATCCGACACACTTAAAAAGACCGTTAACATTTACATTTTAATTCCATTCCTGATCATTCCACAGCTGATCCTGAGCGGCGTTTTTGTCTCCTACGACCGCCTCAACCCCAATTTCTCGTCGGTATCAGACATACCGTGGTATGGCGAATTAATTACTGCCCGCTGGTCTTTCGAAGCCCTGGCTGTGAATCAATTTAAGAACAATAACTACATGAAAGAGTTTTTTCTTTACGAAAAGCTGAAAAGCAATGCTACTTACAGAAAAGATTACTGGTATCCGGCTATGAAGGCAGAACTGATGAAGACGGCGTCAACAAGTGATAGCCAGGTTTTGAAAAACAATGTGGCACTGATTAATAATGAATTCAGCAAAATAGCAGAAAAATTGCCCTCCAGACCAGAATTTGAAGATATTCGAACATTCAAATACACTCCCCAAAAAGAAAAGTCAGAAAAAGCGAGTCAACATCTGGAAAGAATAAAAAATTTTTACATAGGACTATACAATGAGGCCGACAGACGCCATGAAGAACATCGACGTGCCCTGATGCGGGAGCACCCCGAATCTGGTCGGTTTTATCTGACCCAACTCAGGAATCACTACCACAACGAAGGTCTTGAAAGATTTGTAAGAGGTACAGACGATTTTTTCTCCAGGAGAATAATCCGACACAATAACCGCTTCGTCCAGAAATTTGATCCTGTCTATAAAGAGCCAAAACATAAATTCATCAAGGCTCATTTTCTTGCTCCATTCAAGAGAGTCGGGAATCTTCAAATCGAAACGTACCGGATTGATTTAATCGTTCTGTGGGCCATGAACTTTATACTGTTTATTCTGCTGTATAACAAAACTTTAAAGAAGCTGTTATCAAAGGGAAAGAATCATTTAAGAGTTAAAAAGCCCCTGGTAGAACAATGATTTGATGGTTCATACACTTACCAGCTTATTATGAGATTAAAAATAAAACCACAGGAAAGTTATTCCTGTGGAACTCTGTTAATACATTCTTTAGAACAAAATTAGTTGAAGTTATTGGGGAATGAACCACGTTCCGGGCAAACAGCACTCGTTTCATTAATATACCGGAATGATCACTCTTCCATTTCAATCATTTTGAATGGTAAATTGATAATCGACTGGTAATCTTCACCAGCCTCAAACATGTCTTCATCGTCTTCCTCGTAATACCAATTCACCTGAACCTTATAGCCCTTTTTGAACAATAATTCCAGCTTTTTAAAAATATCAAGGATGCACTTAGATGAAGAGGTATTAAAATATTCAAGCTGAATATTAAATACCGTGCTATCTTTTGGAGAATTCCCGTATTCATCGATCCAGTCAATAAGCGGCTTATAAAACTCAACAGAATTTTCGGGAATCGAGCGCCCTTTGATCTCGACAAACCCCTTTTCTCCATCCAACCTGACATAGGGAGTTTTTGGTGTGTCTTCGCGAATAATTGTTTCCATAATGGCAATTATATCTTTTTAACTTATATAGACATCTAATGAAAAAAACACATGTTCTCCATCGTAAGGATACAAAAAATATTCTAGTTTATTGCCTGTTTTCCTGACAATATCCAACATTCCGAGACCGCCACCTCCTTTTTCGGAGAGCGCTTCATTTCCAAGAATATCACGATACAGCAAACGCACCTCCTGATCAGAGAGCGAATTAAGCTGCTCAATGCGGTCTTTGATAAAATTGACTTTGGAACGCAAAATAAAATTACCGGTTGTAACCCGGTAAAAAGACCCGTCGTGTACCAAAATAACTATTCCAAAATTGGGAGACCCACCTGCCGAGAGGCCGGCTGGTGGTGCATCAACATGATGATAGAGGTTTTGCATGCATTCTACGAAAACATTGTAGACCTTCTTACGTGTCTGTAGTCTTTCGTCTTTAAGCTGAGGATTTTTTTCAACAGACTCTAAAGCATGGGTAATCATTTCAGGGGAAATACTTCCTGCATATTTCAGAATAACATCTCCCTGAAGTTTATGAGCATACCACTCTTCAAGATTAAAACCCATTTTAGTGTCTATCATTGATCCATCGCAAATATAAAAATTTATTAAATTTTTAATGGTATTATCCTTTCCGAAGTTTAATCAAATCTGTTCAAAAAACCTTGGTAATCACACCTGTTTTTGGTTAAAACAACAATTTTCATGGCCAAAATTAGAAAAAATAAGATAAATGAGTCTGGCCCCAATAAGTCTCCTTGTTGTCAAAAGGGGTGTTAGAAAAAGTTTTTAACGCCTTATCCTGCTTTATTCATAAGTTTTCGTC
>NZ_AHZV01000142.1 GCF_000250735.1 Anaerophaga thermohalophila str. Valhall | reverse complement strand
TGGACAGACACTATTTAGACTTTTAGATATAACAATACTCCGTCAAGCTTTTGCAATACACTGCAAGCCAGCTGTTTGTATCTAAAGAGGTTCGATTGTTAAAATGCAGTAGATTAAGGATGTAACAATCATTCTACATTTTATATCTAAAAATCTAACGACCTATTGATATAAGATACATATATAAATCGGTTGATAATGCTCATTCGGGTTTTATCCCGACCAAAACGGCTATACATCCGCCTTTTAAGGAATCTTCATCTTCATCTTCAGTTATTGATACCTCAACAGAAAGGGTACGTGTAATTTCGGCATTAAAATCCCATTTCGGGGCAAAATCGTGGTTCGCATTATCAAAAATAACCTGATCAGCGTCCATAACTCTGAAGCGGACAGGGGGTAACTCCGGAACACCCTTTACCACTAAACGGTATTTTTGTCCCTGGAAGACTGTTTTTTGCAGTATAATGGTTTCGCCTTCTCCCAGGATGGTGGCATTGTAATTACCGTCGTGTATATATGGTGCTAATTCTGGTTTTACCACGGCTCTGGCAAAACCAATGCATTGTGAGGAAGCGGCATTTGCAGAAAAAAAATAGAGGAAACCGGCAAATAACATCCATAAACCCGGATAAAACCGGGATGCTCCTTTTTTGTTTACTTTATTTGGGCTATTACCGGACATTGTCAGGAAACAAAATCGGATCTCAATTCTTCAATTTTCTTGCACAGAAGCACATAATCATCCGGTGCAATTTCTATTTCACTCTTTGCACGAATTGTTGTCGTTCTGCTGGCGGTATCAGTTTCTGTTTCAACAGCAGATGTATTGATGATTGTAACCTTATCGAAAATCGACTCCAGCTCTTCAAATTTATTCATCAATCTGGCAACATCAGAATTTTCGTTGTATGTTTTCATCATGTTCAACAATGTTACGAGTGATAATTTTTGGTACAATATCCTGTCGACCAATTCTTTGTTGTTTGAAAGCGATCCTTTGGTAAGAGAAGAGGCCAGATACAGTCCTTCAATCCAGCCACCGGCAAGAACTATTACAGAAATAGCCGCCCTGTTGTTTTCCGAGAGATAAGCATTGGCGTTCATGTATGTTTCGGAAATAATGTCCATTACTACCTCCCTGTTGTTCATATTTTCTTCCAGTTTCTTGATGGTACTTTCATCCACGGCCTCCATAACACCTAGTTCTTCAGCCAGTTTACGTGCAGCGCCCATGTACTCGATGGTGGTTTGCGACTGGTCAAAAAGGCTGGCATAACTAAGGTCGGCACTGTAAATTCCAAGATTCAGAGCCATCTTATAGTTGGTGTTATATTTTGGGATATTATCCAGTGAATTCAGAATATTTGCATCGAAGGTAGCACCTGCCTTTTTGATCAACATGGCAGTTTCTATCGGCGAAGGTAAAGAATAAAATATCAGTTTGGATTTATTGAAATCTTCAACCAATTGCTCATTCATTGGAACGGACTGGATGATATTTTCTTCTGAATCTTCTGAGTCTTTTTTTTCACTGGCTGAACGGCACGAGGAAAAGATTGCTGCCGAAAGGAACAAAAAAATAAGACCGCAACTAAGGGACAAGATACAATGGTAATGATACTTCATAGGTGCACTAATTGTATTAAAATTCCTGGACTTAATCAAAAAAATTAATCGCACAAGTTAAAACAATTTCACTGATTTTCAAACAACAAAGTTTGATTAGCTTGTGCCTTTTGGCCTGAAATTGCCCCAAGATACCTATCCGTACCCATGTCCTAAAGTCAGAATTCATTCAAAGTTAGAAAAATACTTCATAAATTGTGCCCGTTCATACATAACGGGGTTTTTAATACTTCGATATCCCATTTTTCCTCTGAAATCGGCAATGCTGGAAAAATTTTTCTCCTTCATCCATTTTTCAATAAAATCGATCATCCGGGTTATCACTGTAGGTCCGTTTTTATAGACGGCCGAACAGACCTGAGCTACCTGCGCACCTGACAGTAATTGTTTGACAATAGCAGCACCGTCATGTATTCCTGTAGAAGCAGCAATGTCAATATTTTTAACCTTGGAGCTGGTAATGGCCACCCAGCGCAGGGATTGTCTGATATCGGCAGGCGTGCTAAAAACTTCAGCCGATTTGAGTTGTAGCGTGTAAATATCGATATCGGGTTCGTAAAAACGGTTAAAAAGCACTACACCCTTTACGCCGGAAACCGAAAACCTGTCAACCATTTTTACCAGATTGGAGAAATAGGGGCCGATTTTCATTGAAACAGGAATGGTAATAACTTCATTGACCATTTCTGCTATATCGAAGTACAATTGTTCATAATCTTCTGCCGCACTATTTTTGTTTGTATTTACTCTGAAGACATTTAGTTCAATGGCGTCGGCTCCGGCATCTTGTATCTCCTGGGCAAAGTTGACCCATTCGTCGGCTGAAAAGCAATTAATGCTGGCTATCACCGGAATGCCAGTGGCTGCTTTTGCCTCCCTGATCAATTGGAGATATGAAGCAACTGAGTGATCGCGGGTATATCCCCGGATATAATCAACAGCTTCGGGATAATCAAAACCATGGCCGGTTTTTATCTCATGGTTGATTTCATGGTTGATCTGTTCCTCAAAAAGCGATTTTAAAACGACTGCTCCAGCACCTGCTTCTTCAAGCTTTTTTATCTTGTCAACACTATTGGTGAGTCCCGAACTACTTACAACAACCGGGTTTTTAAGCTTAAGTCCCAAATAGGTGGTTTCCAAATTTGCCATGTCCTGCTTATTTAATTAAACGAACAAAACCTGTCGCGATTACTCGTGACGAGTTTCATTAGACCTTGAAAAATAAATAATATACAAATGAGTCAGTATTTTCTTAACAAATATAATTAAAAGCTCGAAAGTTTCAAGGGGGTGGGAAGTTCGGAGTTGCGGGTTCTGTCTTGTCTGGTGCTTGTTGCTGGTTGCTTGTTGCTTGTTGCTTGTTGCTTGTTGCTGGTTGCTTGTTGCTTGTTGCTTGTTGTTTGTTGCTGGTTATGAGTTAGCGGGCTTGTTGAGACGCACGGCCGTGCGTCTTTACTTGCCCCCAAAAAAGTTTCTTGTCCCGGGTTCCGGGTTTCCGGTTCGCTCGGCTCCGCCGCTTGTCTTGTAAGACTTCGTCAATTGGTTAATTGGTTAATTGATAATTGATAACTGGTTACTGATAATTGATAAGTGATAATTGATAATTGGTAATTGATCATTAAAATAATCTGTGTTATCTTTGGTGCCCTCTCAACCTCAACCTTAGCCTTAGCCTCAGCCTCGCTTCTGTCTTCTTATTGTCTCACTTCTCTACCTGCCTAATGATGTTGTCGCTCACCAAAAACAGCACTTCCAATACGCACCATGTTACTTCCTTCTTCAACAGCCGTTTGATAATCGCCCGACATTCCCATACTGAGGATGGAGAACGCATCATCTGAGCTGAAGTAGTTATTTTTTGTTTTATCGAAAAGGGTTTTGAGGCATCTGAATTCGGAACGCACCTTTTCCATATCATCTGTGAAGGTGGCCATCCCCATAAGACCTTTGATTTGGATGTTACTCAAACTTTTGTAATCGGCACTTTCTAATATTTCAAAAAGTTCATTTTCGTCGAGTCCGAATTTTGTTTCTTCATCGGCAATGTGAATCTGGAAAAGACAGGGAATGATACGGTTATACTTTGCAGCCTCTTTGTTGATGGTCTTTAGCAAACGAAAGCTGTCAACACCATGAATCAGCGAAACAAAGGGGGCAATATATTTCACTTTGTTACGCTGTAGATGGCCGATCATGTGCCACCGGATGTCTTTAGGTAGTTGCTCATATTTATCTGTCAGTTCCTGTACTTTATTTTCGCCAAATATGCGATGTCCGGTTTCGTAAGCCTCCATAATCATTTCTGCCGGTTTGGTTTTGGAAACCGCTACCAATGTGACATCGGAAGGCAATTGCTCTTTTAATTCGTTCAAATTTTGGGCAATTGTTGCCATGGTTCTCTTTTTCCTGATTGTTAATTGATAAGCCTGGTTTAAAAAGC
>NZ_AHZV01000143.1 GCF_000250735.1 Anaerophaga thermohalophila str. Valhall | reverse complement strand
TCAGAAATAATAAGAGGTATTTTTATTTGTTGATCAGGAAACTGTCGAAACTGGTGGAAAAAACCACTTCATGAAAAAACGATTTATCAGCATCGCGGTATCCGCCCCTGTATCCCATACTAAAAGGCAGAACAAATCTGAATGCATGGAAATCGCTCATCAGCTCAATGCCTGTTGATGTAAATGTATTTGTATAGCTATATGTCAATTCTGTTTCCTTTTCTTCGAGTTTGTATTTTGCCCTTGCAGCATCGAAAAACAGATTCAGGCGAAACCGTTTGATATAAATCAAACCGGGCAATGACCAGTCGGGGTTCCAAAGCGGCATCTGGTAGGTGCCGTTAAAAACGTACATATTATCGTTCATAATGTATTCATATCCGCGGGGCAGATTGAGCAAGTCGCCGAATTTTTGATACATCCGGTATGATAAATTTGTGTCAATTTCTTCCCCGTTAGTTTTGTTTTGCCACTGATTGTCAATGGTTATGGCATGATGTCGTCCAGGTCCGGGAAAATAAAGCCGGCTGCTGATTCCGTAAGCTTTTCCTGCATTGTAATTTCCCCAGGGTGTATGTCTGAAAATAAAACTGAAACTTTGGCCCCACCGTGTATTGACATCGCGTGCTGTTCCTCTTAGTTTATTATGAAAATAGGCGGAGTATTCCATTCCCCAGTAGTCAATATCCGGAATATAAATCATGTTGTAATCTCCGGTTTCAATCAGGTTCCCATTGTTGCCAATCATGAAAAACGATTGTTCATAATTACGATTGCGAATATTTTGCCATGACAAGCGGCTTTCGAACTGAAGCAAACGCCCCCATTTCCCGATACTGAGATCGAGCGGAATGCGTGTTCCTGCTTCCAGACTTATATGGTTTTCTCTTCCTTGCTGTTCGAGAGTGAACAGGCCGGTTGTGCTTGCATACATATCCCCGAAGAATTCCTTATAATCGCCCCATTTCAGATCAAAATCTATAACCGGAAACCACCCGCGGTAGGTAATGCCGATGTTGAATTTTTCACGACTTTCCGATTTTGCAGCATTGTATCCTGCCCGTGTCACCATAGTACCAAGGAGGTTTTGGCTCATCAGTGACAGGCCGGGGTAAAGCTCCTGGTTATCAATGTCGATGTACGCGGGAGCCCAGCTGTGAAGGTTTATCAGGTTCCATTTGCTGTAAGGCTTTATCGCGGCGGTATCGGGCTCATAGTTGGTTTGGATACGGGGTTCCTGCGTTTTGAGCTTTTTCACAAGGTCATTTGTCAAATCAGCCGGTTCTACGCCCTCTTTGATAGTTTGCCTGGCAGGTATTTTTACAAGTTGATAGCCGGTTGGTGTATAATTCGAGTAAATAAGAGAATCCTTCCCTTTAAGAGATGGAAAAGTGGCTCCGAATCTTGACCGGGTCAGTTGTGATGTGATACCGGTTTTAATATTGGTGCGGAAAATCTCCTCGGAATTTTGTGTTGATGCCGTGTACCAGATGTAAGGCTCTTTTTTTACAGGGTATTTTGGTTCATCGAAGGCGGGCTTCCGAAGCGTTTTCCACCGGTTGGTCTTTGTGTTCAGGGTGACAATGCTTTTTCCCGAATCGGAGAGTAGTACCAACACCAGTTCGTCCTTTTCATCACTCCATGAAGGATGCATCGGAAAAGCATTTCCGGGAGTCGGAATTCTTTTGATCGCTTTTCCCTTCCCCATATCGATAAGGGTTATAAAAAATTGATAGTCTGTTGTATTTTCTACCACAGCCAGCGTGTCTGATCCGCCTTTTAGAGCAGGTGCAAAATAACGCGATTTGGCAGTCAGAGTTGACGTTTGTTGTCTAAACCTGTCGTAAACTCTCACGATAGAATAATCGGCATTAGGCCAGCGAATATGTGGTGTAAATTCTGTCCATGCTACCCATCGCTCATTGGCTGTTATGGGATCACTGTTTCTGCCTCCTGTATAAGCTATTGTTTCTATATTTCCTGATGATGAGATGTCCACAATACGGGTTCGCTGTCCAGGTCCGGTTATCTGGGCAAAAACATTTCCCTGTTCCGTAACTACCGGATATTCGATGTTAGTATAGTCGTCATTTCCCCTGGCGATGAGATCGAAATCTGAAGTATTGAGGGTGTCGTCGTAGTTTCTCCATGCTGTAGCAAGACTGTCAAAAACAGCATTGTATAGCAGACGCTGATTGCGATAACCTGTTTTCCTGATCTCTTTTCTGAAGGGGATGAGCGACCAACTGTTTCGCCCCGCATTATCGATCACGTCCTGCCATATTTCAGCTCCATACCGCTGTCTGACCGCAGCCGTAAGATGATATCCCATTTTGTAGTAATCCGGGACAAATTCTTTGTATGAACCGAGATAGGCTTTGTCGAAATCGTCATACCCATAGCGGGTCAGCCGTGCCTTGAGTGACTGGCTGAACACAGGCAATCTTCCACGGCCACTTTCCGAAAGCGTGGTTTCGCTGATGACGGCATCGCCCTCGATAAACCACATTGGCAGGTAAGCACCAAGGACAGCACCCGTGGCTTGCTCTCCTGTAAACCAGGACGCGACTTTTGTAAATCCCTGCCTTAGTTTATCGATTTGCACCACGTGACGGTATTCGTGGATGGCCAGTTGTTCCAACCAATCGGTTCCGTAGTTGTTCTGATCGGGAGACGGATACAGCTCAATACGTCGGGGGGCCCATGATACAAAGCCGTTGGTAAAGGTGGAGCGTCCGTGTATTATTATATCAATTTTACGGGGTTTATGATTAAGCGTAGCTTCAACTTTGGGGGCAATACTGTCAAGAAAAAGGGCAAGCTTAGCGGCGGGTTGGGTAAACTCGTCGGGGAAAACCAGCCGGAATCGACCGGTGTTAATCTGTTTCCATTTTACAGAAGCAGGATCGGCTCCCGATGTGTAATACTGAGCATTGGTTGTAATTGCTAAGGAAGCAAGAATGAAGATTAGTAATGTGAAAATATTTTTTTGCATAACAAATACATCTGGTCTGTAATTTCTAACCTCGAAGCTCGATCTTATGATTTTTAATCTTGGCGTTCAGGCTTTTTAAAAGGATTAATTTGCCTGCGACAGCTTGTATTATTTGATATCTGAGTATCTCATAATTATAAAGCTGGTTAACTGTCTATATTTGCAAAAGTAATTGTTTTAATTTAGTCAATAGTTTTTAGTCAATAGTTTTTAGTCAATAGTCAGTAGTAGATTAGCTGACAGTGACGTATTCAAAAAAACAAATGAAACAAGCATGGCCAGGTTTACCACAATAAGAACATGTATAAATCTTGCATGCGAGTTCCATCAGACCAATAACTTAGACTAATTTTATACTGATGAATGAAAAATCAAATTATACCCGCCCTGTTATTTATCAGATGTTACCGCGTTTGTTTGGAAATTCTGAAACCACGAGAAAAAGAAACGGGACGTTAGAAGAAAACGGATGTGGAAAATTTGAAGATATCACCATTGCTGCGCTGAAAAGCATAAAGGAACTCGGCATTACCCATGTCTGGTACACAGGAATAATTGAACATGCACAGCTGACAGACTATTCAAAGCACGGCATTGCCATGGATTTTCCTGATGTAGTTAAAGGGAAAGCAGGCTCTCCCTATGCGATAAAGGATTATTTTGATGTCGACCCTGATCTTGCCACCTCTGTTCCGTTGCGGATGCAGGAATTTGAGGCGCTGGTTAATCGCACTCACCAGGCCGGTCTTAAGGTTATAATCGACCTTGTGCCCAATCACCTGGCCAGGCAATATATCTCTGATAATAAGCCCGCCGGAATTGAAGATTTCGGAACTTCTGATGACAAGAGAAAAGCTTTTTCTCCAGGGAATAATTTTTACTATTTACCAGGAAGCGAATTTATTTCTCCGGCTAAGACGACCGACGGATCAAACTGGAAAGAGGAACCCGCCAGGGTAACGGGAAACAATTGTTTTAAGGCGGATCCTTCGCTTAATGACTGGTATGATACCGTGAAACTGAATTATGGAGAGGATTTCAGCAGCGGACACAAATATTTTAATCCTGCTCCCGATACCTGGAAAAAAATGCTGGACGTTGTTCTTTTCTGGTCCGGTAAGAAGATTGATGCCTTCAGGGTGGATATGGCCGGTATGGTGCCTGTGGAATTCTGGCAATGGTTATTTGAGGAGGTAAAGAAAAAATATCCTTCTATTCAGTTTATTGCAGAAATTTATGAGCCGGAACGTTACCATGAGTTTCTTTTTAAGGGCGGATTCGATTATTTATACGATAAAGAGTTGTTCTATAATACCATTCGTGGAGTGATAACAGGAACACTTCCTGCCTCGGAAATTACTGCCGTCTGGCAGAAAGTGGAAGGGTTTCACCACCATCTGCTCTATTTTCTTGAAAACCATGATGAACAAAGAATTGCTTCGCGCTTTTTTGTCGGTGATGCTTTCAAGGCTCTTCCCGGTCTGGTTGTTATGGCGACAATGTTACACAACCCGCTCCTTATCTACTTTGGGCAGGAACTTGGTGAAGAAGGGATGGATGAAGAAGGCTTTAGCGAAAAAGACGGGCGTACTTCAATTTATGATTATTGGAGCCTTCCGTTAATACAAAAGTGGGCGGGGCCTGAGAAAAATTTCACCGGTGACGGATTGCCAGATGAAGCAAAAACTCTGCGGGCATTTTACCGGAAAATATTAAGAATGGCTAATGATGAGCCGGCACTGGCACGAGGCCGTTTTTATGATCTTATATGGAGTAATTTACACAACAATGCTTTTGATTCGGATTGCCTCTATGCCTGCTTCAGATATTGCGGAGAGCAAATACTTTTGGTCATGGCCAATTTCTCGGATGAAGACAAAGATTTCAGACTTCGTGTGCCGCGCCATTTCTTTGATCAGGCCGCACTTAATGAGCGTCTGTATTTCAGGGGACACGATAAGCTTAAGATGAATAAAATGCTCCAGTTTCCTGCCGAAATAGCATTAAATGCCGGGCTGGGAGGGAGGTTGAAAAAACATTCGGCATCTGTTTTTGAACTGGAATATTATTCTATGGAGAGAGGAATAACGGGAGTGTGATTGCAAAAACTTATCTAACTGCCCGCCACTTCCAGGGTCAGAGACCACCGGAAGGGTTATTTCCCGTTAAATGTTTGGTTATGCCGCTTCAGCGGCTGGGGTACTATCTCTTTGAACCCCCTAATCCGTATGATTTATCAGCAAATTCAAATAAATTCCGCATGATAATTACAAACTGCCCCGGAAAATTAACGTATATTTGATCCGTGTTACATTATTTATTATTTCTTTGTTTACTACTATGAAACGTTCATTTCTTTTTATTTTGATGTTTTTTCTCATGTTAACCTGGAGTTGTTCCGATGACGAAGAAGAGAAAAACGAACCTCAACCTAAAGCGCCTGTCGTAGAATTCATTTCACCCCAGAATGAAGCCATCTTTAAGAAAGGTTCAACGATTCCTTTCGAAATAGAGGCCTCCGATGAAGACGGAAATATTTTGCTGGTAGATTTGAGGATTGACGGAGAGAGCGTGTATCATTGGGAGACGGGTCCATTTGTTTATGATATGGATACCAAAGATATGGAAGTTGGGGAATACGTTGTGGAATGCAGGGTAGATGATGATCAGGGTGAATTTTCAAAAGACTCGGTTTCCATAACCATTACCGATGAAGATGTACCGGATCCCAATGGCCCCCAGGTGGCGTTTATCGCGCCGGAAGATGGTGCTGTCTTTGAAAAAGGTTCAACGATTCCTTTTGAAATAGAGGCCTCCGATGAAGACGGAAATATTCTATTAGTTGATTTATTATTTAATGGGAATAGTGTTCATCATTGGGAAATGGAACCTTATACCGTTGACTGGGATTCGAATTACCACCTGGAAATAGGAGAAAACACAGTGGAATGCAGGGTAGACGATGATCAGGGTAAGTCCTCAAAGGTATCCATTTCCATTACCATCACTGAGCCTGTTGTCGCAAATTATACAATTAATGGTATTTTGAAATCGGCAGAAACAAATTCTTTTTTGGAAAATATTGAGGTAATTTTTGGTGAACTGTCCTCTACAACCGATGCGGAAGGCAAGTTTTCTTTTGAGACCAATAATACTGGCATTGGAACTTTGTATTCTGAAGTATCATATGATTATATTCCGGTTCAGTACTCATGGGAGTTTGAAGAAAATGAGACGTATGATATTTCTCTTATGGCTTATCCAAAGGTATCAGGAATCAATACTCAAAACTCAGATTTTATCAGAGGTGTTTCTCTGTTTGACGCCGGCCCCTGGATGGGGCAGGACCTTTATCCGGATGCCTTTAAGCAAACCTTTGACAGGCTTGAGGATATGAATGCCAACACAGTGACGGTGTTCGATCCGGTGTTTGTTACCGTGGTGGGTGAAGATTCCGTGGCTATGAGTACCTCGGCAAATACTTATTATGCCTGGGACATGTTGAGTCAGAACCAATACAAAACCCTTTCGGATGAGGCTTCAGCAAGAGATTTGAATATGATGTACTGGTTTGGGGTGTGGCCTCAGGATGAAAAACAACTGGATGGCAAATCATTTAACGAGATTGTTTTTAGCGGGCAAAAATTGAGTGATGCTTTCTGGGAAGACTGGTTTTCGGAATATACCAGGATACTGAAAGAATACGCCCAAACCGCCGAAACAAAGAATGTTGAATGGATATCGCTTGGTCATGGCCTTTCCTATGCCACAAGTCCGCAGGCTTTTAGTTCAGAAACTTTATATGAAACTTCGTGGAGCAATCTGATTAATGAAATAAAAAGTGTATATACCGGGAAGATTGTCTACTTTGGAGCAGCCCGGCCGTTTACTGCACCTAACTATTCGGGCGGTTCCGAATGGGTATTCTTTGAAGACGAAAGTTATTCAGATGGATTTACCGACTTGTTTGATGCTTTTGGAATCGTTGTTTCCAATGTGACCGAAACTCAAAATCCTTCTGTTTCGCAAATAAAGAGTGAGATGGACGGGATCTTAAACCATTATTCCGGATTCAGCAAGCCTGTTTTTCTGTGGGTGTGGGCGCCTTCCGTTGACGGGGCAGCCAATACCTATGGCCACCTGGAACCTGTTCTGGATGTTTCCGGCGATGCCAACAACTGGTCTGTCGACTTTTATGAGCAGGCAGATATTTATCAGGGCATTTTCCAGGCCGTCAATGAGAGCAGCGTAAATATACAGGGCATTATTTCGCACGGCTACATGTATTTCGACCGTTTTTCCAAATATGAACCGAGAGACATGAATACTGCTTTTGAGAAAGCAGCTTCGGTGAGAGGTAAACCTGCAGAGAAAATTATTCAATACTGGTATGATGCTTACGGCAATTAGCCGTCACCCTGCTTCGGCAGGGTGCTGATCTTATACTAACGTAATATGCAGAAATAGCGTGATACATGAGAATAGCACCCCGGTTTACCGGGGTGACATGGAATTCCCAACAACACCAGAAAGCCGGTTTTCAGCCGGCTTTCCATCTTCTTAATGAGAATCCGGTTATGGCCAGGGCCTGTCCCCAAATAATCCAAAGAATAAGCTTCATTTTGGCCTGTTGACTTTTTCAGCACCCCCTGCTTATCACTTTACTTATATCAATCCGGGTTTCCGAATGAAGCCAACCATTAAAAGTATCTGAAGGCCTTATTTACTTTTAAGAAATATTTTTGTAGATTTTAACAGAAAACAACAACTCATTAAATTTTCTGTTATGGTGGCACAAAAATTCACTTTCGAAGTAACCCTGGACAGCGATGAGTTTGTAAAAGTTGAAGACCATCTCTTTACAACTCATGAAAGTCTTTTGAGGGAAGAGCCCAAAATTTATTTGATAGGCAAGGGCTGTCTTAGAATCCTGAAGGAGTTTGAAGACCAGCTGACCATGAAATCCCTCAATGAATGGATGTTGCTCTCACGGGCCCTGGACCAGACCTGTGGGTTTGAAACAGCATGGGACGACCGTAAAATCCTGCAGGAGCTGGTTACGGGGCGAGACCACCCGGTGAGCTGGTATGCGCATAATTGCAAGGCTGTGTCTTAGGCAGGTATGTTAATTTACTTGAAGGCTTTTCGATTCCAATGGAGATAATTTTTTAATTCATTTCCGAGATGATTTTTTTAAATTTGCGGGTGCAATGTTATTTTTTTTATATGATCGACTACTCGCAAGTTAATATAGAAAATCTCGTTATTCATCATATCGGGAGTCGTACCGAAGGAGAATCCGTCAGGTTTTCCAAAAGTCCGGTGCGATTGTTTGATGAAGACACCGTAGGTGATGTTTTGCTGTCATACTTTTTTCGCCCGTTTAAAAGCGAAGCTTACTTCAATTTTACCGGCGAGAATGAAGAGCCCGAAAATAATCCCATGTTTCAGTGGTTATCGGCTGTTTTTGACAGTCCCGATCAGCTTTATGATACTTCCCTGAAGGTTGCCGAGCATCTTTATGAGCAGTCAAATCACCCGAAAATAAGAGGAGGAGAGTTCTACATGGCCTATTTCAGCAACTGTGTTGTTGACGGCGAAGTAACCGACGGAATTGGTATATTCAAGAGTGAAAATAAAGAAACCTTTCTCAAAGTATACCTCAAAGACCACACATTTGAACTGGGAGCACAGGAGGGGATTAACATCCGAAAGCTTGACAAAGGTTGTATTGTTTTTAATACCGAAAAGGAAGCCGGATACAAAATCAGTATGGTTGATAACATCAATAAAGGACAGGAGGCCCGCTTCTGGCGTGATGATTTTTTAGGATTGATGCCAAGGGAAGACAATTATTATTTTACACGGAACTATCTTAACCTGTGCAAAGATTTTGTGACCGATGTTTTTAATGACGAGCACGAAGTCCCCAGGCCCGATCAGATTGATATGCTCAACCGATCGATAAACTTCTTCGATAAGAACAAGAATTTTAAAAAGGACGATTTTGAACAGCAGGTCATTCGTCAACCCGAGGTTATTGAAGCGTTTAACGATTACCGTCAGGTATTTGAGGAGGAAAAGGAGATGCCGCTTAACGATAGTTTTGATATTTCCAGAAGCGCAGTGAAGACTGAAAAGAAGCATTTTAAATCGGTTTTGAAACTTGACAAAAATTTCCATGTGTATGTACATGGCCGTCGCGATCATATCGAACGTGGTTTTGATCCGGACAAGGGAATGAACTACTATAAGCTCTATTTTGAAGTTGAGCATTGATGTTGTTAGCCTTGCAACCGGCACCTTCTGAACAGACACATGATAAGTAGGAAACTTTTCCTACTTTATAGACAGGCACTAATTACCATTCATCATTCAAAGTTTAACGGAGTATTGATGAGTGCGGTAACGTGGTTAGAAAAGAGAATCTGTCAGCGGTTTTCAGAATCATTGGAATTTAATTTTAAACACGAGTCTTTTGCTTATAGGTTTGGATTCAAACATTAAACTTTAATTGATTATGGGAAAAGGTGATAGAAAAACCAGAAGAGGCAAATTGTTCATGAAGTCGTACGGTAATACCCGACCGCGTAAAAAGAACAAAGCCAAAGCAAAAACAACAAAGAAGTGAATTTGTTGTGTGAAAAAGGTTGTCCGAAAAGGCAACCTTTTTTTGTGGAATTGTTACGTTCGAAGCCGGAGTCTGCCGCAAACGAAGTGTTACGATCAGGTTTGTTCTACAAATGATAGCCGGTGGCATTCAATTCTGAAAGGCGGTATTGCTCATAAGCTTCTTCATTAAGGGGGTAGTCCCAGCATCCCTGCCGGTGAATTTTTTCTCCGCCAAACCCTGTTTTGAAACGATACAGCCCGTACATAGGATGATCGGGATCGGGTTTTGGGGAAATGCCAAAAAGGTCGTATTCGGTGCATCCGGTTTCTTTGCTTCGGCGTATTGCAGCCCACTGCAGGGCATGACTTGCCTGGAGATTACGATGTCTGGAAGAAGAGGCTCCGTAAAGGTAGGTAGCCCTTTTGCCGGAGCGTGCCAGAAACATTCCGGCAAGTGGTTCTCCGTCTTTTTCAGCCAGAAGCAAGTCTACCTCACCGGGTGACCATGTGTCGTCGGCACGGGTGGTGAATATTTGCTCGAAAAAGGAGATGTCGTTTGATGCCAAACGATTGCGATGATATGTTTCGTCGTACAATTGATACCATTTTGGTAACTCCTCCATGCCGGCATGACGCACTTTCACCCCTTTTCGTTGCGAAAGTCTGATGTTATATCTTGTTTTGGATTTCATCTTCGCCAGCAGTTCATCCTCGTTGTTGTTAAGATCAAGCATGACGGTATGTGCCGGCAACATATCCGAAGGCGCTTTTCGTAAACGAAAATGACGTGTGTCAAAATTCATACGCAGTTCCTGGATATGTGCATCGGGTGGTCCAAGCCAGATACCATCTGCCGAATAAAAGTCATCTTCATTGGCCCAGGGCGATTCCCAGTATAGGTCGTAACGGATGAAAAGACAGTCGTCGGTCAGGAAATTCCGCAACTGTTCAGATATCTCTTCAAGCCATATCCCGCGTCGTTCTTCATCAGGCAGTTGTTCAGGACCAAAAGGTACATAAGCCATATAACGTCCGCCACCAAGTTCCCTGAGCGTTATCAGTATATCGCCTTTCCGCTCTTTGTCATCCGGTGAATGCGGAATGGAGGCTTCATCCTTGCCAAGCGAAAGGTCGAAGGCATGCGGATACCACCCCTGCTTTTTTTTGAGTCGGGCCCAAAAAGCAGTTTGCTGCAATACATTGGTGGGAATGATTTGCTTTGTTTCCTTGGGTTCTACATCTACGTTCATCAGACACACATATTGTAAAAATTTTTGCGAGTTTATAGACGAGCACTAAATATATAAATTATCCTGCCTTTAATATCTTAATATCTAACGCTCTGTTGTTGGCACAAAGGAAACAAAAAACATGCGCAATTAAAAATCAATCTTTCCAGAAATCGATGGTGAAAAGCACGAAAACGGTTGTAAGTTCCAAGCGGCCCAGAATCATCAGAAAAGACAAAAGAATTTTTCCCAATTGCGGGATGGACGCAAAATTACCAGCCGGTCCTACAGCACCAAATCCCGGGCCGATGCCTCCCATAGTTGTTAATACCGAAGATGCAGCAGTGAATGGCTCAACACCCAGAAAAGCCATAATAGCAGAACCGATGGCAAAAGTGACTAAATAGAGCACTATAAAAGAGGTAATTGCACTTACATTCTCATCTTCAATTCGTTCTCCATTGACTCGTACCAGTATTATGGAATTTGGATGTAAAAGCCTTTTCAGGTTTGCAATGAAACTTTTAAAGGCAACAACGTGTCTGATTACTTTTATACCTCCACCGGTACTTCCCACACTTGCACCGATAAACATGAGCATAAATATAATTATCCATCCCTGTGCCGGCCATAACAGGTAATTGTCTGTTGCAAAACCCGTAGCTGTCATAATCGAAATTACCTGGAAAAAACTATTGCGAAAAGCTTTTTCCAATGAGGTTTCTGCGAAAAATACCAATACTAGAGTTACAATCAGACCAGCAAAAAATATGAGTCCTATATATGTTTTGAATTCATCGTTGTTCCATAGTTTTTTAAAATGCCCTTTAATAGTAAAGTAATGAAGTGTGAAATTCATTCCGGAAAGGAGCATAAATATCATTATTACATACTGCGAGTAGGCTGAAAAATTACCTACACTTGCATTTTTGGGAGAAAATCCACCTGTCGCAATAGTACCAAAACTATGACATAATGCATCAAAAAAATTCATATCGCCAGGCAAAAGGACAATAACTTGTATTATGGTCAGTCCTACATAAATTCCCCATAATCTTTTAGCAGTGCTGGCCGTTCTTGGAGTCAGTTTTTCATAAGAAATTCCGGATGCTTCAGATTTAAATAAATTATAACCACCAACTCTCAACATTGGAAGGATGGCCACAACCAATACAATAATTCCCATACCACCAATCCAATGGGTCAGACTGCGCCAATATAGAACGCTTTTAGGAAGTGATTCAATATCAGTTAAAATTGATGATCCGGTGGTTGTAAAACCTGAAGCAGTTTCAAAAAACGCATCGGTAAAGTTGTTTATTGAGTTTGTAAAAAGAAAAGGTAAGGTGCCAAATAGGGATATAATAACCCATGCAAAGGTTACTGTCAGGTAACTTTCGCGTAATCCCAGGCTGGGTTTCAGGTTGATTGACGAACCAATATAGAGTCCCGCCCCTCCGAGAATGGTGATCAACGAAGCATAGAAATGCCCCCAGAAGGTCGTTTCGTTGTAAATCCATACCCAGATAAAGTTTGTACACATAAAGAGCCCCAGGATCACCAGCACCCGGCCAAGTATGTTCAGTACAAATCGTATGTTCATTTGCAGCAGTTTTAGCGCGGCAAAGATAATTTTTTAAAGATCAAAAACAACCACTACCGGACGGTGATCCGAAATATAATTTTCATAATCATCGAAGCAGGCATCAGGACGTATGGTCATGGTTGTATCCAGGTATTCGAACCATTCGTCGGTGATCAGGATGTGGTCGATGTGACTGGGCCAGCCTGGGTACGACCAGTATTCTGTATTCCCGGTGGCTATTGACATGTCGGCAAAACGATAATTCCCGGTATCGTCTGTAAAATTGGAAAACACCTCATCGATTGTTTTCTCTTCGTCCAGTTCATCATTGAAATCTCCGAGAACAATGACAAATTCGTCGGGATAGTGCGCATCAATATAATCTTTAAGCATGTTGGAGGCACCCCTTCTCCTTCCGACGGATTCGCTGTCCCCCATGGCTTTTAAATGCAGGTTAACAAGCAGAAACTCCTGATTGCTCCTACGATGAATGACTTTTATGACAAACGGAGCACGCGGAAAGTAATAATCGTCATTTTCTGTCTCGTCAAACCATACTGTGGTGGCCTCTTCAATAAGCGCTATTTCCGTCATTTTTATCAGATAGGCGGGTGCCAGGCTTTGAGAAGGTTCTGGTGAAATGACATATTCCCATCCATCCAGCTGGTCGGCCAGTTGCTTCAATGCTCCCTCGTTGGTAACTTCCTGAAGCGCAATTATATCTGCATTCAAGTGTTTAATGAGGTTGGCCGTGTGCATAACGGTGTTGTTCTCTTTTGGAAATTGCTCCAGATTGAATGTTGCCACTTCCAGATTTTCGCCCTGTTCAAAAGAAACAACACACTCGGAAAAGGTATTTCCTGTTTTTGTGTCATCATTCCCGTTATCGCACGATGCCCCTAAAAAAGTAAAAGCAAAAAGAATTAAATAATACGGTTTAATCATGGTGTTTATAGATTTTTTTATTCTGGCTTGTTTCTATATAGTGCCTGTCCATAAAATACCATTTGCTGTGTTACGCTCGCCGCCAAAATACTCATTTACGATGAGTAAACTCCGTTTTTGGCAGCTTCGCAAGCCTTGCAACCGGCACTTTCTGCACAGACACACATATTGTGAAAATTTTTGCAAGTTTATGGACGAACACTAAATATGAGTGCGGGATAGAAAGCATCTTTGTTGTTTTAAATTTTTGCATCCACATTAACAGTGAGTTAACTCCGGCACAAAAATTTAAAACGCCTTGATTTTGACAAAAATATGTCTTTTTATACCACACTCATATATCCATTCTGATTCGCCATCCTTTGGGAAAAAGGTTGTTTAAACGATTTCCGACATTCTTTACGAAACCAAGAGGAATATGGTTATAGGTTACGGTCATATAACCTCTGGAAAGCCGATTGTCTGCTTTCGGAGTTTCACCTTTAAGATAATGCAATACAGCTTCTTTGTCCAGGTCAAGTAAAGGAAAAATATGATTGAATTCCCAGCTGAACGCGAGGGCGGGATCAGGAATAAGATTTTTGCGTCCGCTGGTTCCTATCGGTATTCCATAATCTATAACGTTTAGTTTTATTTTCAGCAATTTCAGAATATTTTCCTTTTCTTTAGGAAAGGCCCGCCACAGCTCATTGTCTGCCAGGAATGAATATCGCTCAGGGCTTTTTAGTATCTTTTTTATTACACTGTCAACGGTCGGTGTTTTAATTTTCGTTTTTGGCAACTTTGTTGTTTTTTGGGAAGTAATTTTTTGGGCCGCGGCAATAAAGAAGCCTTCTCCTTTAACTTTGTGGGGATAGAATGCCAGTCCGTTTCCGTTTTTAACGGGTATTTCAGTTATTCCCCATTCTTCCGGGACTTTCAATCGGATTATTTGTGCATTATTTTCAACTGTCAGCCAATTTAAATTCTCTTCATTTTCCCGGGGATTAAAAGTGCAGGTGGAATATATCAGCCAGCCTCCTTCCCTGAGGGCCGGCCACGCATCTTTTAATATGCGACGCTGTCTGACCGCACACATTGCAGCGTTTTCTTCCGACCATTCGCGGCGGGCAGTATCGCCTTTCCTGAACATTCCTTCTCCCGAACAAGGCGCATCTACAATCATGATGTCAAATAGTCCGGGTAACGACGAAAATTCATAAGGGTCGGAACGTGAAACAACAACATTGGGAGCTCCCCATTTCAACATATTTTCCCTGAGTATTCCGGCTCTGGAATGGATGACTTCATTGGTTACCAGCAACCCGTTTCCGTCGAGGTAAGAGGCGAGGAGAGTTGCTTTTCCGCCAGGCGCTCCGCAGAGGTCGAGCACATTTAGAGACTCCCGGGTTTTGTCCGGGATGAGTGTTTCCAAAATATGCCAAAGAATCATGCTGCTGGCTTCCTGTGGATAATAGGCCCCGGCATGAAACAACGGGTCTTTGGTGAAAAACGGTTTTTGGCTGAGATAGAAACCATACTTACACCAGGGAACGGTTTCAGTGCTGAATGAGTCTCCCGATATTTTACGCGGGTTAATACGAACAGAACTTACCGGATGCTTGTTCATACTATGAGTGAATGCATCGTACCCGGCTTCTGAAAAGGTGTCGCGTATGCGTTTCAGAAAAGGTTCCGGAAGAGGTGTTCTGTTTATCATACTACTAAATAGTGTGTGTCTATAAACTCACAAAAATATTTTCACAATATGTGTGTCTGTTCAGAAAGTGCCAGTTGCAAGGCTTGCGAAGTCCGAAAATACGGAGTTTACTCATCGTAAATGAGTAATTTTCGGACGAGCGTAACGCAGCAAATGGTACTTTATGGACAGACACTAAAAATGTTTGAAAATCCGGAGGCAGGGTGCTACTCATGTAAAGTTGCAAAGTAAAACAAAAAATCATTACCGTGGTACTTTTGAAGAATTGCGTTTGCTTTATGATTGTTTCTCTGTGGCCGCTTTTTTCTGTTTCAGTATCCGGCCAGGAGTATGAATCGAAAGAAAAAGGGTTTGAAGTGTGCGTGGTACAGCAAGCGTGGCATACAGGTATAATTATAGAAACAGCAGATGTTGATTCTTTGGTTTGGCCAGAGATTTCGGGTTATCGGCATAAAAGGTATGTTGATATCAGCTGGGGGGACGAAAAATTTTATCAGGTCGAAGGACGGCCGTTCTTCCTGGCAGCCAGGGCTGTGTTGTGGCCCACACAAAGTGTTTTGAGAATTTATCCGTTTGGATTGCCACCAGAAAGATCATACGGAAGCGATGCGCGGATGAAAACAATAGAGTTAAACCGGGAACAGTTTACTTTGCTGTGCAGATTTATTTCAAACAGTTATCTTCGCGATCAGGACAATCAGCCGCAACCGAGTACGGTATATGGTAAAAGCAATATTTACTTTTTGGCAATACGCAATTACCATCTCTTCAGAACCTGCAACACCTGGGTTGCCCTGGCTTTTAAAAATTCGGGATTCGATATCAGGAGCTTCTGTGTTTTAAATGCCAATCAGCTGTTCAGACAATTGGAGAAGATTGATGGATAACGCATATTTTCTGCATCCGGATGTATTATATGGTTGAGTACGGTATCAATAGTCAGTTTAAAAAAGCCTAAACGCAGAGATGCAATGTCGCAAAGTTTTTATTATGAGGGGCAAAGAAGCCCAAATTGGGCGTCTTTACCTTACCAGACATCTGTAAAAGTTTAACGGACTAATAAGACAATATAACTCACAAAAAATATTACGAAAATGGCTGCTTCCCAACGGTCGAGCTTCTTTTTTACGCCTGTAAACATGGCAATGAAAAGACCTATAGTCCCTGCAATAAGAATTGTGACATCGGTATTGAAAACAAAGCTGTAGGTCATAGGCCTTATCAGAGCGCTGGTGCCAAGCAACAAAAAAAATGTTGAAAATATTTGACCCGATAACATTGCCAACTGCTATATCGTTGCTTTTTTTCTTTACTGCCACCAGCGAGGTGACCAATTCGGGCATGGAAGTTCCTGCAGCAATAATTGTTAAACCGATGACTTTTTCGCTTATGTGGAAAAAACGAGCGATATTGACTGCCGAATCGACCACGAGGCGTCCTCCTGCGATCAGGCCTGCCAGACCTGCAACGATTAGCAGCACCGCTTTGCCTGTTTTCATCGGGGAAACTTCCTGGGATAAATTATTATTCCCTTCTTTCATATTGCGGTACACATAGTAGAGAAACAACGCAAAAAGAGCAAGAAGTATCAGCCCGTCTACCCTGGATAGCCGGGAAGCCGTGAAGCCAAAAAGCCCGTCGTTGGCCAGGATCAGCAGTGCCACTGCAGCAACCAGTGACAGGGGAATTTCTTTCCAGACAGTACTGCTTTGCACTGCAATCGGGGCCAGTAATCCGGAAAGACCCAGAATCATAAAAAGATTGAAATTGTTGCTTCCAATGACGTTCCCAAAGGCAATATCGGCATGGCCTTCGACCGATGCAAGTACATTAACGACAAGCTCCGGGGCGGAAGTCCCGAAAGCAACAATGGTTAGTCCTATGGCCAGTTCGGATATGCGATATTTTCTTGCCAGCCCCGATGAACCGCTCACCAGCCAGTCGCCACCACTTACGAGTAAAATAAAGCCACCGATAAGAAGTAAAACTGAAATGATCATACAGAGTGATATAATATGAATTTTATCAGCTTAAAATTAGTCTAAATTATTGATCTGATGGAAATCGAATGCAATAATTTACACATGTTCTCTTGCGACAAACCTTGTTATGCTCGTTTCATCGTGACTAATTTAGTATCTGTCCATAAAGTGCCAATTGCGAGGCTTGCGAAGTCGCCAAAACAGGAGTTTACTCATCCTAAATGAGGATTTGGCGGCAAGCGTAACGAAGCAAGTGGTACTTCATGGACAGAAACTAAGTAGTGCTTGTCTATAAAATAGGAAAAGTTTCCTACTTATCAAGTGTCTGTTAAGAAAGTGCCAGTTGCAAGGCTTGCGAAGCCGCCAAAAACACAGTTTACTTTTCGTAAATGAGTATTTTGGCGGCGAGCGTAACACAGCAACTGGCACTTTATGGACAGACACTAAGTAAGAAACCTTCCGGACTTTTATAGACTGCCACTATTTTTTCACTCCAAAAACCATGATGGTTTTTGTGTTGTAAGTTTCACCAGGTTCCAGGATTGTTGAGGGAAAATTCTCGTGATTGGGCGAGTCGGGGAAATGTTGTGTTTCCAGACAAAGTGCAGCATATTTTTCAAACACAAAGTCGCCTGATCTTAAATGTCCGTCGAGGAAATTACCCGAATAAAATTGTAATCCCGGTTCTTCTGTATAAATTTCCATTGTGCGCCCCGATTGCGGGTCTTCCAGTCTGGCCGCAAAATTCAAAACTTCACCTTCGTTTTCTTTCAGTACAAAGTTGTGGTCGTATCCACCGGGTACCTGGTCGATGCGTGCACCAATTTCATGAGGCTCGGTGAAATCAAAAGGTGTTCCTTCAACAGGCAAAATTTCTCCCGTGGGAATCAGCTCTGAATTCACCGGCGTATAGTGGTCGGCATTCATGGTCAGAATATGGTCCAGTATTAATCCTTCTCCACCCAGGTTGTAAAAAGCATGGTTGGTGAGGTTTATGGGTGTTGCTTTATCGGTTGTGGCGGTATATTCTATATTCAGACTGTCGCCCTCAAGGCTATAAACAACTGTTACGTTGAGGTTTCCGGGATATCCTTCTTCTCCGTCTTCACTTAAATATGTAAGCTTTAACGCGGGGGCACCGGGATTGTTAATCGGCTCTGCTTTCCAGAGTTTCTGGTCGAAGCCATTTGTTCCGCCATGGAGATGATTGGCCCCATCGTTGACCGACAGCTGATAGATACTGTCGTTGAGTGTAAATTGTCCTTTAGCGATTCGGTTTCCATAGCGTCCGATCAGGGCACCAAAGAAGTTTCGCTCTTTCAGGTAAGGTTCAATGGAATCAAATCCCAAAACCACATTTTTCTTTTCTCCTTTTTTGTCGGGCGCGTAGATTGACTTGATAAGACCTCCGAAATTTGAGATCTCTACTTCCAGTCCGGTAGTGCTGGTCAGTTTGTACAATTCAACTGTTCTGCCGTCGGGGAGTTCACCCCAGTTCTGTTGCTCGATACCCGGTTCTTTTGCGGGCGATTGACAACTGAGAAGCCCAAAGCTGAGAGTCAGGGCAGCAAATAAAACCAGTTGTTTTCTTTTCATAGCTATTGAATTTTAGGTCCACAATTTCAGGAAACACAGGTGAAAACAATTTGCTTATTTCCGCTATCTGTGTTTCTGAAGCAGGACAATGTTAGTGTTTTTATGAGTATAAATTACTTTTTCAAAACACTAATTTATCTTTTTTCCCCAAATTGAGAACCCATTTTCCGAAATTCCTGAAAAAAGAATGGTTGTTTTTTTATTCTCCCAGTCCCATCCACGAAAAATAGCATGCGGATAGTTGTTGATATACAGGTAATTATCGTTAATTCGCCAGGATTTTGAATTTTGTGAATTTGTAGAGCCATTTGCGAGGAATTTTATAGTGTCGGCAACGTTGAATGCTTTTCTTGTATATTTCCAGCCTCCGGGAGGAATTTGTCCCTGCCATAAATCCGCCGTGGGGCCGATTTCCTGAAGTTGGATTATTTCCCATTGCCCTGGAATATCGTTACCGGTCACTTTTTTCTTTTTAACCCCGGCATATCTTTGAGGGGATACGACCGGCCATCCGTCGGGGAGCCAGAATATTTCCCGGATGTGCATCAGCATCATTTCATTTGTTGGGGCAAGTCGCCCCTGGTGAAACATGTAATACCTGCCGTTGTCGTTGAGCACGCCACAATGTCCGTTACCCGACCAGCCCGGATGATTACCGAACATATAGCTGTGGGTTAATACCGGAAAGTTGTTGGTAGTATCCCGCAAATCTTTTCCAAAGTAATCGTAGTAAGGCCCTTCCGGTTTGTCCGCTCTACCGACTCGTACATTGTAAAAAGTGAAGAGGGCATCGTATGATACAAACAGGTAATATTTATCCTGGCCCGGATGATAGATAACTTCGGGTGCTTCAAGATTGTGTTTTTTCAGGTTTGCTCTTGAGGCAAGCAGGTGACCCTGGTCGCCTTCACGTTTTGTGAAGCCGGTTTCGGGGTTCAGTTCAACGCAATACAGGCCGCCAAAATAGGAGCCGTAATGCATCCACATTTTTCCTGTTTTGGCATCGGTGATCACCGATGCATCAATGGCATTCATTTTGCTACCTGGTGTGGTTTTGACAACACAACCTTTGTTAGACCAGGGACCAAGCGGATGAGGGGCAGTGGCCAGGCCAATGTATGAGGAATTGGTTCCAAAAGCAGAGACCGAATAGTACATTCTGAATTCGTCGCCCACCTTTTTTACATGTGGCGCCCACATATTTGTGGCTCCTTCTCCGTTGTTGTGGTCACGAACGTGTTTCACGGCCTCTTCGGGTATCTTGTCGAAAGCCCATCCTTCAAACTTCCAGTTAACAAGGTCTTTAGAGCTCCTCATTTGTATGTTACCCATCTGAACTGTATCGTCATAAAATTCTACACCTCTGGGCCGGTAAATGGCGTCGGTCGAATAGACATAATAGGTATCACCTTCCTTGATAACAGAAGGGTCATGTACATTGGCATTTCCCCATTTATCCCGATTACTGAGAGAGGTATATTCGGAATAATCGTCGTTATAAGGATTTTGCCCGGCAGAGGGCCCTGAGTTTTCTCCTTCCTGAACAGACGAACAACCTGCCATAAAAGCAGCAACGAAAAATGTCACAGAAAAAGAAAAAATTGTTGGTTTTTTCATTAGTATATAATTTACTTAAGTTATTGGCCTAATGGAACTCGCATGATTGGGGCTTATACATGTTCTCTTGTGACAAACCTTGCCATGCTCGTTTCATTAGTTTTAACTACTGACTGAATTACTTATTTCTAAAAATCTATACTTCGTTAAACTTTTACAGATGTCTGGTAAGGTAAAGACACCCAATTGGGGCGTCTCTCTAATAATAAAAACTTTGCTTCATTGCGTCTCTGCGTTTAGGCTTTTTTTAACTGACTATTGTAAAAATCTAACAAACTATTGTTTATAGAAGTTGTCTATTTTTTACACATCCTTGCATGGCCGGTTTCTTTGTAAACAAAGCGACGGAGCCGAAGGAGAAATCTGAATCCTGAATAAATGTTAAGACAAAAGTATTGTTTCCGGTAACAGTCAAAGAGGATAAATGTCTTTGATTTGCGGATTTTTGTTGATTTAACCGGCTCAATTGTGGAAAATTTTGATTTGATTCTTTTCTTTGTAAAGAGTTGTTCTTTAGGGTAAATTTTACTTTTTTTACGTTATTAACTTAATTAGTGTTTGCCCATAAAGAGCCATTTACTGTGTTACGCAGCAAATGGCATTTTCCGGACATACACTATTACAGAAGGGGTCATTTTTTTAGCTATTCATGAAATTCCGGATGTCACAAATATTAAAGATTGCTCTTGCCTGGACAGGGATTGTGTTGTTTTGCTCCAATGGACTTGCGTTGAATGTAAAAAGCAGTTTTTTCCCTTACCATATTAACTATATTACCAATGATCATGGCCTGCCTCAGAATACAGTTAATGATATTCTTCTGGATCCTTATGGATTTGTGTGGTTCGGTACCGGTAACGGTCTTGCGCGTTATGATGGATATTCTTTCAATAATTACGGCAAGGATCGGTTGCCATCGAATTTAATTAATTCTCTCGATGCCACATCGGATGGTCTGCTATGGGTTGGCACCAATAAAGGTCTTGGTTTCATTGATTTGGCTACAGATGAAGCCGGCATTTTTCGTCTTACCGAAGAGAAAGAGCAGATTGGGATAACAAAAGTGTATGTCGACTCTTCAGAGAATGTTTGGATTGGCACTGCGGCAGATGGTTTGTATCAATTGAAAGAGAGTAATGGAGAGTATTCTGTTTTCCACTACAGTGTGGTGGTAAACCAGGTTCAGAACCCTTCGATAAATGCACTTGAATTAATTGATGAAAATACCCTTTTGGGCGGAACCGGAGAAGGTCTTTTCTCTATAGACATCGAAAGTGGTGTTTCGGATAAGAATACACTTCTGGAAAATGAGTTTCTGAATGTTGTCATGGATATTAGATCACTTTATAAAGATGCCGGCAACACATTATGGGTAGGCACTTTTTATGGGGTGTTGAGATTTGAGATGGGGCAGGGAACCGGACAATGGTTTTATCCGGACAACCAGGATGACAATGCTCTGGTGCATGGAACCGTAAATGATATTGCAGCCGATCAGTTTGGTACAATTTATATAGGAACACTTGGTGGACTTGAGATATATGATCCGGATATCAGCGGTTTTGTTCATTTTCCACAGGAAGGTCCCGACGATTTCAAACTGAACAATAACTTTATTCGCAGCCTTCTCACCGATAACAAGGGGAATGTCTGGGTTGGTACTGAGAAAGGAGGGGTTAATCATTTCAACCTTTACCAGAAGTCGTTTTATTTTCTGACCCATGATGTGGAAAACGACCATTCTTTATCTGAAGGCCCTGTCAATTCTGTTTTTCGTGATGATGAGGTATTGTGGGTAGGCACTGCCGGCGGCGGGCTAAACAGGATTGGTCAGGGAGAGAACAACCTCAGACATTACCAAAACGATCCTGCGGATAACAGCAGTCTTTCAAGCAATTTCGTTTCTGCTCTGATAAAAGACGACCAGGATCAGTTGTGGGTGGGTACATGGGGGGCAGGCATCAACAAATTACTTAAAGATGGTAGTTTTAAACGGTTTATTGCCGATACCGGTGATGTCCCTAATTCTAATTATAATGTGTTTATCTCATCTTTTTGGCACGATGAACGTGGCTTTCTTCTTGTGGGAACCGAAGGGAAGCTGGCCGTTCTCGACCTGACCACGGAAAGGATTACCGAACTTAACAACGGTCCATTGGCAAAAATCAATGAAGTGGGCTGTTTGCTGAAAGACAGAGAAGATTATTATTGGGTTGGCACCAGGAACGGATTGTTTCGTTTTCCGGCTTCCATGATATCTGCAGGGGGGATAGTGACAGCCCGTGATAATGCTTTACAAGAGTTTTACAGTGTTCCCGAAACAGATACGCCTGGCAGCCTGGCAGGCGATTATGTGCTTAGTCTTACCGAAGACAGGGAAGGAAATATCTGGGCCGGGACATACAGTGACGGGGTTTCGTGCATTAGCCAGACTGATTCGGGCGGATGGAAATTCACTAATTACAGCACCGATAAAGGTCTTTGCAACAATGTGGTTTATGGTATATTAGAGGATCAAAACAACAATTTGTGGATGAGTACCGATCATGGTTTGTCCCGTTTTGATAAAGAAACCGGGTCGTTTTTTAATTTTTACCGTGAAGATGGTCTCTTGAGCAATCAGTTTTACTGGTCGGCCGCCTACAAGTCTGATGATGGTTTCCTCTATTTCGGAAATATCAAAGGGTTGAATTATTTTAACCCGCGAAGCTTCCCGGATTATCCTTTCCGGCCCCGGATTTTTATTTCGGGACTACGGGTCTTTAACAAACCTGTAAAAACAGGGGAAGAACGGCATAACAAAGTGGTTTTGTCCCGCAATATTTATCTGTCCGACACTGTATCTCTAAGCTATCGTGACAATGTTATCACTTTTGAATTTACTGCGATTGATTATTTTCATCCGCAAAAAATCAAATATGCTTATAAACTGGAAGGTGTGGATAAACAATGGGTCGAAGTTGACAGCGACCAGCGTTTTGCCAACTATACCAACCTTGACGGAGGTTCATACCGGTTCAGAGTAAAGGCTACCAACAGCGATGGCGAATGGAACAGTCCTGAGAAAGTCATTACCCTTATTATCAGGCCGCCTTTCTGGCAAACCACCTGGTTCAAAGTTTTGCTTTTGATTGTTATTGTTTCGTTGTCGGTTGCCTACGCCCGTCACCATACACGACGCTTAAGAATACAAAAGCGTACCCTGGAAAACATGATGAAAGAGAGAACCCGGCAGATTCAGGAGCAGAAAGACCAGTTAAGTCGGCAGGCACTCGAACTGGCAAATACCAATAAAGCGCTTGAGCATCGTCAAAAACTTATTGAAGGTCAGAAAAATGAGCTTGAAACCAAAAATAGTAAGATTCTGGAGCAACGCGACAGACTAATTGAACTCAACAAAAAGGTGAAAGCTGTAAATCAGTCAAAGCTCCGGTTTTTCACCAATGTTTCACATGAATTCAGAACTCCGCTCACATTAATTCTGGCGCCGCTCGAAAATTTACTCGAGGATAGTTCTTTGCCTGAATCGGTTCACAGCTCACTGAAAACCATCGAAAGAAACACCAAGAGATTGTTGATGCTTATTAATCAGCTTCTTACTTTTAGAAAGATGGAGTCCGGAAAATTTAATGTTCAGGCTGTCAAAGGAGACCTGTTCACGTTTTTGAATGAAATTTACCACGCTTTTGATGGTTTGGCTTCGGACCATAATATCGACTACATTTCAAGGATAGATGTGCCGCACGATGAATTTTGGTACGACAGGGAAAAGCTCGAAAATATTTTGTATAATCTGTTGTCCAATGCTTTTAAATTCACTCCTTTTGGAGGTCAGATCATTTTTTCAGCAAGAGTTAAAAAGGAAAACGATGCATCGATGCTTTACATTGACGTTTCGGATACCGGACCAGGAATCCGGGAGAGTGACCGTGAAAAAATATTTGACCGGTTCTACAGGGCAGATGAACTGGTAAAAGCCGCCAAAGGCAGTGGTATTGGCCTTGCACTCACCCGTGAATTGGTTGAAGCTTTGCATGGACGGATATCAGTCGAAAACAGAGCCGGTGGTGGTGCTTCTTTTAAGGTTTTCCTCCCATGTGACGGTAAGGAGTTTGGAGCCGATGAAATGGAAAAAACCGGGCCGGGCCCTGTATTATCGGATGAATTGCGAGAGAAAGTTCAAGTCATAAGGGATGAAATGTCTGAATGGAATGAGGGGACAGAGACAGAAGAAACAGAACCCGTACAGAAGCCGGTCGTTCTGGTGGTGGAAGATAACAGGGAACTGGGCAGACTTATCAGAAAATCCCTGGCGCCATATTATAACGTAATGGAAGCAGCCAATGGAAAAGATGCTTATGAGCTGGCCAAAGATCATCAACTTGATCTGGTTATCAGTGATATCATGATGCCGGTGATGGATGGAATCGAACTTTGTCATCAACTTAAAAATAACATTTACACCAGTCATGTGCCCGTTATTCTTCTTTCAGCCAGGGCTCTGGTAGAACATCAGCTTGAAGGACTGAAAACCGGCGCCGATGATTATATATCCAAGCCGTTTAGTATGAAGATTTTGAAAGCCAGAGCCGACAATCTGATTGAAACACGTAAAAAATTGCGTGCTCTTTTTAGTAATAATGTTCCACAAAGTAATGAAGAACTAGAGGCAGTCTCTTCTCTTGACCGGCAATTCATGGAGAAAGCTTATCAGGTACTGGAGGATAATTATTCGAATGCTGATTTTAGTGTGGAGAGCTTTGCAGGCCTGATGTTTGTTTCGCGAAGTTTATTGTACAAAAAGCTGAAAGCACTTGCGGGCTTGTCTCCCAATGATTTTATTACGATGTTCAGGTTGAAAAAATCTTTGGATTATCTCCGGAACGGAGCTGTTTCAGTGAATGAAGTAGCTTACAAAATCGGATTCAACGACCCGAAATATTTTAGCCGGGTATTTAAAAAGTTTTATCGCGAAACACCAAGCGACTATTTAAAGCGGTGCAGAAGCCAAATGTGACCGTTTTTGGTTACGGATTGAAAAAATATTTCTAAAAAACATTTTAAAAGTAGAAAATACTTTTTAATTTAGTCCCATAAAATTGTTTGGCAACCGGCCCATGAAACGAGTCCCGATTATTCGGGACGAGTTTCATCAGGTCAATAGCTTAGATATACTAATGAGCACAAAGGAAAAAGAAAAAATGGTTTTATCTGATTTATATGGAAATCATCCAAAGCAATATCTTGCAGTTGATTGCGTTATTTTTGGCTATGAAGATTATGAGCTTAAGTTGCTGCTGCATCGTCGTCCAATTCAACCCCAAAAAGGGGGCTGGTCATTGATGGGCGGTTTCTGTGGTAACGAAGAAACGCTGGAAATGGCAGCCAAAAGAGTTTTGGAGCAAACAACCGGTCTTACAGATATATACCTTGAGCAAGTTGCTGCGTTTTCAAAGCCTGATCGTGATCCTGCTGCCAGGGTTGTTTCGGTTGCTTTTTATGCTTTGATAAGGATAGATCAGCATGATGAGGAAAAAGTTAAGAACAGTGGTGCACAGTGGTGGTCTATCAATGAAATTCCTCCGTTGATTTTTGATCACCAGGAAATTGTGAGTAAGGCAAAAGAGCGTTTGCAGATGAAGGCCAGTTTAGAGTTGGTGGGAAGAGAATTGTTACCCGAGAAATTTACCCTGATGCAGTTGCGAAGGTTGTATGAAGCAATTTATCAGCGTGAACTGGACCCCGGTAATTTCAGGAAAAAAGTTCTTTCCCTCAATGTACTGGAAAAGACCAATACGAAAAATACAACCGAATCCAAAAAGGGAGCATTTAATTACCGGTTTCGCGACAATGCCGATGAGTTAAACGGACATGAGCGTGTGGTTAAATTATAAATATAGTGTCTGTCCGTAAAGTGCCATTTACTGTGTTGCGCTCGTCCGAAAATTACTCATTTACGATGAGTAAACTCCGTATTTTCGGACTTCGCAAGCCTTGTAAAGGAGACTTTCAGAACAGACACACATGTTGTAAAAATTTTTGCGTGTTTTCAGATGAATACTAAATAGTTGATTAAAAGTATTTTGGATAGATTTTACCCGCTATTGACAAAAAAACAAATTATTATACTAAAAAAGGAGTTAGCGATGCACGACCTGAAAAAATTTGAAGTCTGGTTTGTTACCGGAAGCCAGCATTTGTACGGTGATGAAGCTTTGAAAGAAGTAGACGCACATTCGAAAAAAATTGCAGATGCACTTGACGAATCGTCCCAAATACCTGTAAAAGTGGTATTTAAACCAGTGGTAACCACTCCCGATGCCATCTATGAAGTTTGTATGCAGGCCAATCAGAAGGAAAATTGTGTTGGGCTGATTACATGGATGCACACTTTTTCTCCGGCTAAGATGTGGATTGCCGGACTAAAGACATTGCAAAAACCATTTGTGCATTTACATACACAATTTAATCGTGATATTCCCTGGTCGGAGATTGATATGGACTTCATGAACCTGAACCAGTCGGCTCATGGCGGTCGGGAATTTGGTTTTATTGCCAGCCGTATGCGCATCAACCGGAAGGTGGTTGTTGGTCACTGGCAGGATGAAGATGTACAGCGGCAGGTGGGTGTGTGGACACGTGCAGCAGTCGGGTTCCATACAATGAAGAATATGAAAGTAGCCCGCTTTGGTGACAATATGCGCAATGTTGCCGTAACCGAAGGTGATAAAGTAGATGCCCAGATAAAGTTTGGTATGGATGTGAAAGGTTATGGCATTTGTGACCTTGTAGATGTTATTGAAACCATTAAGGATGCAGAAATCGACACTTTGTGTGCTGAAATAGAAAGCAATTATCAGGTGGCTGATAATCTGAAGAAAGGAGGAGACAGACATGAATCCCTGCGCGAATCATGCCGCATAGAACTCGGACTCCGAAAGTTTCTCGATGATGGAGGGTTTTCTGCTTTTACCACTACATTTGAAGACCTTCACGGCATGAAGCAGCTGCCCGGTTTTGCCGTTCAGCGTCTTATGGCCGATGGATATGGTTTTGGTGCAGAAGGAGACTGGAAAACTGCAGCCCTGACGCATGTGATGAAAATTATGGCTACCGGTCTTGAAGGCGGTACCTCCTTTATGGAGGATTACACTTATCATCTCGATCCTTCCGGACAAAAGGTACTTGGTGCTCACATGCTTGAGGTTTGTGAATCCATTGCAGAGGGAACACCTAAAGTTGAAATTCACCCGCTTGGCATAGGCGGAAAAGAGGATCCTATCCGCTCGCGTTTCTCTGTTGCTCCCGGTCCGGCTATTAATGCTTCAATGATGGATATGGGCAACCGTTTCCGCCTGGTAGTGAATCCGGTTGATGTTGTCAGGCAGCCACAGGAAATGCCTAAACTTCCGGTTGCAAGCGCTTTGTGGATTCCTAAACCCGACCTCAAAACAGGAGCTACGGCATGGATACTTGCAGGTGGAGCACACCATACGGTTTTCAGCAAAGCCCTGACAGCAGAATTTATGGAGGATTTTGCTGAAATGGCCGGCATGGAATTTTTGCTGATTGATGAAGGAACCACTATTAGCGAGTTCAAAAAGGAATTACGTTGGAACGATTTATATTATCATCTGAATCGGGGAATTTAAACTACTAACACTCATTTTAAATCAGATAAATTATGGAATCAGCTTTTGCAACGCTTGACTGGATTATATTTGCAGTTTATGCTTTTGTAATCCTGGGGATGGGCCTTCTTATCTCGAAAGGGAAAAAAGGAGTTGAGAAAACCGCCCAGGACTATTTTCTGGCCAATAAATCATTGACATGGTGGGCTATAGGTGCCTCTCTGATTGCCGCAAACATTTCGGCCGAACAGTTTATCGGCATGTCGGGATCGGGTTACGCCCTTGGTATCGGTATTGCCTGTTATGAATGGATTGCTGCGGCTTCACTCATTGTTATTGCTAAGTACTTTATTCCCATTTTTATTGAGAAGAAGATTTATACAATGCCCCAGTTTCTGGCGCAACGTTATTCAAAGGGGGTAAGTACGGCTTTTGCTATTTTCTGGTTGTTGGTTTACGTGTTTGTTAACCTTACTTCTATAACGTACATGGGCGCCCTGGCCATGCAAACCATTTTGGGGATTCCTTTGATGTACGGAATTGTTGGACTTGCACTTTTTTCCGGTATTTATTCCATCTACGGCGGATTAAAGGCAGTAGCCTGGACCGATGTTGTTCAGGTAGTTTTCCTTATTTTCGGCGGACTTGTGACTACGTATGTCGCTTTGGATGCTGTTGGTGGCGTTGATGCTGGACCAATTAAAGGTTTTCAGAATTTGTTCGAAGGTGCCCGAGATCACTTCCACATGATTGCAACAGCAGATAAAATGCCTGATGTATTTTCGGATCTTCCCGGGCTTGGAATTATTTTAGGAGGTATCTGGCTGACCAACTTCGGCTACTGGGGATTTAACCAGTATATTATTCAGAAGGGTTTGGCAGCCAAGTCTGTGACTGAAGCCAAAAGAGGGCTTTTGTTTGGTGCCTATCTTAAAATATTGATTCCTTTGATTGTAGTTATTCCCGGCATTGCTGCTTTTTATCTTGACAGTCAGACAGCTACACATTTGGTAAGTAAGCCCGATGAAGCTTATCCTTTCCTTTTGGCTGAGCACATGCCAATTGGCGTCAGAGGACTTGCCTTCGCTGCACTTGCCGCGGCTATTGTTTCGTCCCTGGCTTCAATGATCAATTCAACTTCTACTATTTTTACGGTAGATATCTATAAGCCGTATTTCAATCCCAATGCAACAGATAAACAACAGGTGCGTGTGGGCAGGACCGTTGCGTTTGCGGCTTTGTTTATTGCTGTGTTTATCGCCCCGATATTGAGCAACCTTGAACAGGCCTTCCAATATATTCAGGAATATACAGGTTTTATCTATCCGGGTGTTGTAGTGGTGTTCTTTATGGGATTGTTCTGGAGGCAGGCCACCAACCGCGCTGCCTTATGGACAGCCATTCTTACCTTACCACTTGGTTTCGGATTTAAATTCGGGTTCCCCGATATGCCGTGGATGATGCGCATGGGGTATGTTTTCGTGGTTCTGGTATTTGTGGCTTCAATTATCACCTTTGTTGATAAGAAAGTTTGGACCACCGATACGAAACATGTTGTTCGTCCCGGATTTATCAGGGGTGGATACATTATGCTTACAATTGGTGCTATCGCTGCAGTAATCGGATTTGTAGGGATCAATATACATTTCTTAAACAATTTGGGAATAGAGAGTATATTTATGCTTGCGGCAGCATTTCTCTTTGTAGGTATTATCCTCATCTCGAACGAGAAGATTATTGCTGCAGACAGAAAGGCTATTGAAACCGATCCGCAAAGTTTCAAAACCGGAAAAGTCTTTAATATCGGTGCTATCGGTATTATAGTGATTCTCGGCTTGTTATATGGCGTTTTCTGGTAAAAACAGCTGTCAATACTTAGTGCGTGTCCATAAAGTAGGAAAAGATTCCTACTTATCATGTGTCTGTTCAGAAAGTGCCAGTTGCAAGGCTTGCGAAGCCGCCAAAAAGGAGTTTACTCATCGTAAATGAGTATTTTGGCGGCGAGCGTAACACAGCAAATGGTACTTTATGGACAGGCAACATTAAGTATTCATCTATAAACTTTCGAAAATTTTTCAGTATGTGT
>NZ_AHZV01000144.1 GCF_000250735.1 Anaerophaga thermohalophila str. Valhall | reverse complement strand
TCTCCCGGGGAAGACATGATTAACAATTACCGTAAATAGTGTCTGTCCATAAAGTGCCATTTACTGTGTTACGCTCGTCCGAAAATTACTCATTTACGATGAGTAAACTCCGTTTTTGTCGGACTTCGCAATCCTTGTAAATGACACTTTATGAACAGACACACATATTGAAAAAATTTTTTGGGGAGTTT
Organism: Anaerophaga thermohalophila str. Valhall; assembly: GCF_000250735.1. Taxonomy (GTDB): domain Bacteria; phylum Bacteroidota; class Bacteroidia; order Bacteroidales; family Marinilabiliaceae; genus Anaerophaga; species Anaerophaga thermohalophila_A. The sequence continues at coordinate 19,227 of NZ_AHZV01000144.1, read as the reverse complement.
ATAGATACGTACTAAATAAAGTTTATGAAGAAATACCTGAATATTGAATTTACAGAAGCTTTTCGTTTTTATACCATTATCGTTTTGATATTATTGACAGCCGGATGCGTTTCCAGAAAAGAAAAAGAAGAAGGTCCGGTAATTGACGAAGGTATTGTAAGTTATTCCATTTCTTACACATCCGACATAATGGAAAAGTCGTATTCGTTTCTATTGCCCGAGGAGATGAAATATTATTTCAGACCCGGGCAGGAACGAATATCGTTTAAGGGTGATCTTGGTATTTATAATCTTGATTTTATATCGAACCATACCAACGATAGCAGCTCTACTCTGTTAAAAATTGTCAACAAAAAAATGTTTGTTCCGGCCTCCGAGAGCAGTAAACTTTTTATTTTTCAGAGCCTGAAAAACGGCTCGTTAAGTTTCGACAACGATACAACACGAACCATTCTGGGTTATGAAGCAAAAAAGGCTACCATCCATCTCAACAATCGGATCAACACAGAGATTATCGTTTGGTACACGCCTCAAATAGCTAATGCTACGACTAATAAAAACACGCCTTTCTCAAAAATTCCGGGCGTTATGCTTGAGTTCGCCATATATTATAATGACGTTCTTTTTACGCTCAAATCATCTTCGATCGAAAAAAGCAATCTGTCCGATTCAGTTTTCGCTGTTCCCGATGATTACCGTCATACTACCATTGAGGAAATAGAGCGAACCATTGCAGAAATTATCCGTTAGGGCTGTTAATTTTATGAGGGTGTAATAAGCGAATAGGTGGCGCAAATTATTAATTTTGCAGTCAGGTTGAATCCTGAAGCTTTATTTAATGTCTGTCCATAAAGTGCCATTTACTGTGTTACGCTCGTCCAAAAATATTCATTTACTAAGGTAAACTCCGTTTTTGGCGGCTTCGCAAGCCTTGCAACTGGCACTCCCTGAACAGACACATGATAAGCAGGAAACTTTTCCTACTTTATATGGACAGGCACTATTTAATCATTGATGTCACAATGTGTTTTGAAGAAGAAAGAGCGTAAGTTATTAAAAGCCTTGCAGAACTACAATCAACAATTATCATGGGTACCGGAAATAATAACAGAACAGGAAAAAAGAGACGCAGGTCTGGTCTTTCGAAATGGGAGACCAATTTTAAAAATTTTAAATTCCGGTTCATATCGGGGCTTACTCTGATAGCTTTCTCCTTCTATCTGGCACTGGCATTTCTGTCGTTTTTCTTCACCGGTTTTGCCGACAGAAGCAAATTCGATATCGATTTTTGGAATTTCATCAGAAGTGCAGAAATAACGGTGGAAAACTGGACGGGTAAATTGGGTGCATGGATGGCCGATACACTCATTAATGACTGGTTTGGAGTAGCTTCGGTCTCGATCATAATTCTGTTATTTATGACAGGAATAAAGCTCCTGGGGGCTAAAATTATAAAACTTTCGCATGCTTTTGTACATGCTGCGTTAATCACCATTTGGCTGTCGGTTACCCTGGGTTTCTTTTTTATCAATTCTGTAAATGACCAGTATCTTCTCCTGGGAGGTGCCCATGGTTTTTTCCTTAGTAAATGGCTGAATGCCGCCATTGGATGGGCCGGAACTTTTATTCTGATACTGGTATCTTTGACAGCTTATCTCGCCTTCTGTTTTGATTGGTTTATTCCTTTAATTTCAAAGCCATTCAGAAAGAGTTCTTCTCCTGCTCCGGAAAGTGAAAAGCCGGAAACGGTCGTTCAGGAAAGACATCATACCCAGAACAATGCAAATTATCAGTCTGAAAAAGACACTGAAATACAACATAAACAAGAAGCTCATGTATCCCGGCCTGGCACGACAGTCGCAACTCCTCCATTGCATCAGGACGAAACCGTTGAAAAGGAATTCGAACCCGAAAATACGGATAGATCACTTGAATATACCGGAGATGATGACCTTGAGCTGAAAATTGAGAAGGCTGCCCGTGAAGAAATGCTGGATCACAGTGAGGGAAAGCCTCTTGGTGATTATGATCCTACACTTGATCTTTCATCCTATAAGTTGCCGACCTTTGATCTTCTTGATGATCATAGCTCCGATTCGGGACAAGTCGGTGAAGAAGAGCTTATCTCCAATAAAAACCGCATTGTAAAGACACTTGAAGATTACAAAATCGAAATCAGGAGTATAAAAGCCACGGTTGGACCAACCATTACCCTTTACGAGATTGTTCCTGCTCCCGGAGTTCGCATCTCTAAAATCAAGAACCTGGAAGATGATATTGCATTATCGCTTGCAGCCCTCGGCATTCGCATCATTGCTCCGATACCTGGCCGTGGAACCATCGGGATTGAGGTGCCAAACTCAGAGCCCGAAATTGTTTCAATGCGATCGATCATAACATCAAAGAAATTCCAGAACAGCAAATATGAACTGCCTATTGCTTTCGGGAAAACCATCAGTAACGAAACTTTTATGCTCGATTTGACCAAGGCACCACACATGCTGGTGGCGGGAGCTACAGGGCAGGGAAAATCGGTAGGATTAAATGCAATTATTACTTCATTGCTATACAAAAAGCATCCGTCACAATTAAAATTCGTGTTGGTCGATCCCAAAAAGGTCGAGCTTAACATATACAGCAAAATAGAAAAACACTTTCTGGCGAAGCTCCCCGATGAAGAGGAATCAATTATCACCGATGTACAGCGGGTTGTAAATACACTCCATTCACTTACCATTGAAATGGATGAGCGTTACGAGCTTTTGAAAAAGGCCCATGCCAGGAATGTGAAGGAATATAATCACAAGTTTGTGAAGCGACAGCTCAATCCCGAAAAAGGCCATCGTTTTATGCCTTACATTGTTGTTATCATCGACGAGTTCGCCGACCTGATTATGACTGCCGGAAAAGATGTCGAAATGCCCATTGCACGTATTGCCCAACTTGCAAGGGCTGTAGGTATCCACATGATTATTGCCACACAACGACCATCTACCAATATAATTACCGGGGTTATAAAAGCCAACTTCCCAACACGTGTTGCATTCAAAGTAGCATCAATGGTTGACAGCCGTACCATTCTCGACTCCCCGGGAGCCAACCAGCTTATAGGACGGGGAGATATGCTCATCACGCAGGGAAGTGATCTGATAAGGGTACAATGTGCTTTTGTAGATACCCCCGAAGTTGAAAAAATCAATGATTACATTGGTGCACAACAGGGTTATCCCTCCGCCATGATGTTACCAGAATATAGCGGTAGTGAAAGTGAAGGAACTGAGCCCGGTGAAGTTGATCTTTCAAAACGGGATCCCATGTTTGAGGAAGCGGCCAGGGTTGTTGTCGCCAACCAGTCAGGTTCTACTTCTCTTATTCAACGTCGTTTCTCTATAGGATACAACAGGGCAGGCCGAATTATTGATCAACTGGAAGCTGCCGGAGTTGTTGGCCCCTTCGAAGGTAGTAAAGCCAGACAGGTTCTGGTTCAGGATGAATATGAACTGGAAAAAATTTTTGATTCTATAAGATGACTTTGGAACGGTAATTGAATAAGCACTTTCAAAATAAAACAGACCAGAAATGAAAAAACTATTCATCCCCATTCTGATTCTCATGCTCATTCCGGTAATTTTATCGGCTCAAAGTCCTGAAGTAATTAAGGCCGGAAATATTCTTGATAAAGTCAGTGAAATTATTCAGTCATACCAATCCATCAGGGCCGATTTCACCTTTTCCATGGAAAATACGCAGGCCGATGTTACCGACACTCATGAGGGAACCATACTTATAGCCGGAGAAAAATATAAAGCGTCGGTCATGAATGTGGATAGTTATTTTGATGGAACAACGCTTTGGACTCACCTTAAAGAAGTGGATGAAGTTAATATTTCCAATCCCGATCCTATGGACGAGACCACATTAAGTCCTTCCAGTATTTTTAATATCCACAAACAGGGATTCCGTTACATTTTTTCAGGGGAAGATATTCTCGATGGCGAGGAAGTGAATATTGTGGATATGTTTCCAGAAGACAGGGACAAACCTTACTCCAGAATTAAAGTTTATGTAAATAAAGCCAACAATCATATTACAAAAATATCGCAAATCGGGAAAGACGGTACCAATTATATCATTGATATCACAAACATGGAAACCGATGTCCCTGTTGAGTCAGGCATGTTTACTTTCGATCCTGACAAACACCCTGAAGTAGATATTATTGATATGAGATAAAAACAACAAAGTCAGTAGTAGGTAGTCACAGTAGCTGATTAGTCAGTCTGATGTTCATACAACAGCAGGATCAATTCCATGGTTGATGCATTGATTTTTGGCCCGGGGATTGAGTTCTTTACAGTACTCTGCAATATCGGCCGAAACGCTATGGCTGTAAAACTTCCTTCCGGGTATCAGAGGTATTCTTTTACCCGTTTTTTTATGTCTTTTTTACCAGTTACCAGTAATCAATAAACATAAACAAAATGGAAATCATAGTAAAAGAATTGAGTCATTTCTATGGTGTTCAGAAAGCACTTGACCACCTTAGTTTTAAAGTGAAAACAGGCGAAATTCTTGGTTTTTTAGGCCCGAATGGTGCCGGAAAGACGACTACAATGAAGGCCATTACAGCTTTCCTTACGCCTTCGGAAGGAGATGTTCTGATAGATGGCGTCAGTGTATTTAAAAATCCGGAAAGAGCCCGGCAAAACATTGGTTATCTGCCCGAAAACAATCCACTTTACGGCGATATGCCGGTCATTGATTATCTTGTTTTTACCGGAAAACTTCAGGGGCTCGATGGCAAAAAGCTAAAAGAAAGAGTGAAGGAGATGATACGGGTTTGCGGCATTGATTCGGAAAAACACAAGAAGATAGGTGAACTCTCAAAGGGATTTCGTCAACGTGTCGGGCTGGCACAGGCACTAATCCACGACCCGCAAGTTTTGATACTGGATGAGCCCACAACCGGCCTTGATCCCAATCAGATAATAGAGATACGTGAACTTATCCGGCAGATAGGTAAAGAAAAAACCGTCTTGCTAAGTTCTCATATTCTTGCCGAAGTTGAAGCTACCTGCGATCGTGTTCTCATCATCAACAAAGGAAAGCTTGTAGCTGACGGTACACCTGAGGAACTGAGGCAACAAGCTCGTGGCAATGAAATATTGCATGTTTCCATTGAAGGAGAAAGCGATGATAATAAAGTATTTAAAGCTTTGCAGGAACTTCCACAGGTAGCTGTTGTCGATTTCCGTAACGATAAAAAGACCGGTTTTGAAGTACAAAGCAAAGCCGGTGAGAGTTCGACCAAAGACATTTTCGACTTATGCGTGAAAAATGGTTGGTATTTGAAAGAACTCACTCCCTTTGAAAAGAATTTGGAAGACATCTTCCGCGAAGTAACCAAAGAACATTAAAACTTATCCCCCATGAGCAAGACATTAATAATTACTTCAAAAGAGTTCCGCAGCTATTTCGATTCTCTGATGGCCTATATTATGCTTTTTGTTTTTCTCGGACTTACAGGTTTCTTTACATGGCTGTACGGAACAGATGTTTTTTATACCAATACTGCGAGTTTGAGGCCATTTTTTCAGACAGCCTACTGGACTCTGTTTCTATTCATCCCGGCTCTTACCATGAAACATATTGCAGAAGAGCTGAAAACAGGTACAATAGAACTTCTTCTGACCAAGCCTGTCACTTACTGGCAGGTTATTGCCGGGAAGTTTTTTGCCACCTGGTTGCTTGTTGCAGTTAGTCTCGCTCTCACATTACCCTGGTATGTTACCATAGCCAATTTGGGCCCGATTGATCACGGTACGGCTATTACCGGGTATCTGGGACTCCTGTTGATGAGCGGGGCTTACATCAGCATTGGCATCTTTACCAGCAGTCTCACCCAAAATCAGATTGTAGCATTTTTGCTGGCATTGATAACAGGAATTTTTTTCCAGATACTTTTCAGCATGCTCTCATCGGTTTTTGACGGTACTATCGGGGATATCTTCGGATACCTTGACCTTCGAACCCATTACGACAATATAACACGTGGCGTTATCGACAGCCGTGATTTGATTTATTTCCTGTCTGTTATATTTTTAGCACTTACCGGTGCAGAAGCTTCATTGTTAAAGAAAAATCTTAACTAAAGTTTCAAAAAAATGACAAAAACAAAACTCAAATACATATTGATACTGCTAACAGGTATTATTATTCTGATTAACCTGATTAGCACAGATTTCTTTGTGCGTCTTGATTTCACAGAAGATCAGCGATACACTCTTAGCCAAAGCACGCTTGATATTATTGGAGATTTACAGGATCCGGTTACTGTTAAAGCCTATTTCTCGGAAGATTTGCAGCCTCGGTTCGACCGTATGCGGCAAGATTTCATGAATCTTCTCGAAGAGTATGCAACACGATCGGATAATAAAGTGGTTTATACCTTTATTAATCCAAACGAGAGTGATGAATTGGAAAATGAAGCCCGGCAAAATGGTATTCAGCCATTGGTTATCTCTTCGCAGGAAAAGAACCAGTCTGTACAGAAAAGGGCTTATATGGGTGCTGTTATCAACTATGGCGAAGCCACCGAAGTAATACCTTTTCTGGAGCCCGGATCTCAGATGGAATATGCCCTGACCATGGCCATAAAAAAGATGACAATTCCTGAGAAACAACCTGTTGGTGTAATAACCGGTCATGGAGAACCAACATTGGAAGAGATGAGTGAAGTAACCGGCGCATTACAGGTTCTTTACACCCCGGAAACCATAACACTGGAAGATTCAGTAACCCTCGACAAATACAAAACCCTGATTTGGGTTCGTCCTGCCGACACCATTCCTCCTGCTCATTTTGAAAAACTTAATACATTCGTTGAAAATGGTGGTAATGTAGTAATGGCAATAAATAAAGTTGATGCCAATTTTTCAACCGGCATGGGCAGAGACCTCTATACCGGAATCAGTGATTGGCTTGAAAAAAAGGGAGTAAAGATAAACTCAGACTTTCTTATTGATGCCAATTGTGGAAGTGTTACCATCAGACAACAACAAGGCCCGTTTATGATCAATACGCCGGTATCCTTTCCTTTTCTTCCTGTCATTTCCGAATTTGCAGATCATCCGGTTGTTAAAGGATTAAGTGCTGTTGTGCTTCAATTTGCCAGCTCCCTTGAGCCGGCTGATACTACTGTAAATTTTGTCCCTCTGGCCTTCTCCGGTAAACAATCAGATGTCAGAACGGCTCCTGCGTTTTTCAATTTCGAAAAAGAATGGAGCGAATCGGATTTCAGTCGTTCCCGCATTCCTGTCGCTGCTTTGGTCTGTCCTGAGAACGAAAATCAGGGTGGAAACATTATTGTTTTCTCCGACGGTGATTTTGTGATCAATGGCACAGGTCAGAATGCAAGGCAACTACAACCCGATAATATTTCACTGTTTGTGAATTCGGTCGATTATTTGAATGATGATACCGGTTTGATGCAATTAAGAACAAAAACTGTGAAACATCGCCCTTTAGACCAGATCAAAGAAAGCAAAAAAGCCTGGCTTAAAACCCTGAATTTCGGGCTGCCTTTGCTTTTGGTTATCATTATCGGAATAGTCAGATATCAGCAAAGTATTAATATCAGAAATAAAAGAAGGGAGGAGAGCTATGCTTAGAAAAATGAATATAAGAACATTATCTGTTGTCTTCTTCGTTCTCGCGGTGGCTTTTGCCATTCATAAAATTACCGAACCCGAAAGTGTTGGAAACTTACCCGCGAACCTGGTTTCTTTTGCACCGGAAGACTGTGACAAAATTTTGATATCTCCGCGGGGAGACGATGATCCGGTCATTGTTATAATAAAGGACGCTAAAGGCAAATGGATAGTAAAAACAGAGAATTCCGAAAAAGAATTTATGGCCGATTCAAGCACTGTCAAGCGCACCTTGAAAACGATGAGTCAACTTAAGCCCATACGAATGGCAACACAAAACAAGGACAGATGGGAACAATTTGAAGTGACCGACTCAGCCGGCATGGGTGTAGCATTTTACAATGACGACAACATTCTGGCAGACGTGATTATCGGTCGTTTCACCTATATTCCCTCGACCATGGCTGCACAGATGAGACAACGCAATCCTTATATGCGCCAGAATCCCGGCACCATGAGTACTTATATCCGCCGAAGGGGAGAAGATGAGGTGTTTGCTGTGGAGGGTTTTCTTTCCTCCCAAATTAGAACTGATGTAGATCACTTCAGAGATAAGTCACTTTTTTCCTTGGCAAACGACTTCAAATATCCCGTTGAACTCTCATTCAAAGTTCCCGGTGATAGTTCGTTTGTTCTTACCCAAACCAATGGTCAATGGATGATTGGTGAAGTACGGGCCGATTCTGCTGCTGTAGCTGACTATTTAAAAGACATCAGAAATCTGAAAGTCAGATCTTTTGCTAATAAAGAACCCGCAAATATAACTCACAAACTTGCCATAAAAGACAGAAATGGTCTGACGTCGGTTATAGAAGCCGAATTTAACAAGGATTCGACGTTGATTATGTCAAGCCAATATCCAGACAATTGGGCGCTTGATAAAAACAATTATTTGTTCGATAAAATTTTTGTCTCGAAGAGTTCATTACTAAGCAATTAACGGACAGGTCGAATATTATATTTCCGGTTTTTCTAACTGCTTCCCCCTCCCCTTCGATGTCAGGTAATACTGGCGCACTGGGGGGGGGTTCAGATGTTCAGCTACCGACTGAAAACTTTTCTGATAACCCCTAACCTGCTTTATCCATATTCTTATTGTGGCAACCTTTGCCATGCTCGTTTCATCACGATAATTAATGAATGAAGCAGGCTAAAAATGTTCTATTTTTGCAGAAACGCAGCAGTCTTTTTTATGTCCCGTTTAATTTGTCTTTGTAACAGAATTACTACCAACCGGATAGAGAATTTTTTAAAAAAATTCCCGCAAGCAGAATTATCTGATGTTATGCAAAGTACGGCAGCCTCTACCTCATGTGGGCGTTGTCGTCGCGAACTTGAAAGCTTTGTCCGGCAAATCAAAGGAAAACACGAAAACAAAAGTAAAGATTCACAACTTACTATCCCCTTTGATTATTCCTTCACAATAAAAAAGGGTCCCCACTAATAAAAAAGTGAAGACCCCCTTTTTAATCAACCAATTACTAACAGGATTATATTTGAGTGTGTTATTCTAAAAAAACTTTTAGGAACGGACTTATCATTACATAAGAAAACTCAACATCATACCGGCTGCAACGGCCGAACCAATTACTCCCGAAACGTTGGGTGCCATGGCGTGCATGAGCAGGTGATTAGACGGATCGTTTTTAAGTCCTTCGTGCTGAACAACGCGGGCACTATCGGGTACTGCCGATACGCCTGCTGCGCCAATCATCGGATTGATTTTATTATCCTTCTTTAAAAACAGGTTCATTATTTTGGCAAACAAAAGACCACCGGCTGTTGCAACGATGAATGAGGCAGCTCCCAATCCAAATATCTTTATGGATTCTCCTGTAAGGAAAACATTAGCCTGAGTTGATGCTCCCACTGTAAGCCCCAGCAATATAGTAACGATGTCTATCATCCTGGTTCGGGCTGTTTCAGCCAAACGTTCGGTAACACCACACTCTTTCATTAAGTTTCCGAAGAAGAGCATCCCCAAAAGTGGAAGTGCCGTTGGTGAAATGAAAAGTGTAAGCAACAAACCGATTAACGGAAAGAGTATTTTCTCTGTTTTTGACACAGCTCTGGGAGGTTTCATCCTGATCAATCTCTCTTTTTTGGAGGTCATCAGCCGAATGATGGGCGGCTGAATAACGGGTACCAGTGCCATATAAGAATAGGCAGCAATGGCGATACTTCCTATCAGTTGAGGTGCCAGTTTGGAGGAAGCAAAAATAGCCGTGGGCCCGTCGGCACCGCCGATAATGGATATCGCACCTGCCTGGTGAATCTCAAAGCCCAATGCCATAGCGCCAATAAAAGTGCCGAAAACGCCAATCTGGGCAGCGGCCCCTAAAAGCATCAGACGCGGATTGGAAATGAGGGACGAGAAATCGGTCATTGCACCAATTCCCAGAAAAATCAAAGGCGGATAAACCCCTTTTACCACTCCGAAGTAAAGGTAGTTGAGGACAGAGCCCTCTTCGTATATGCCAATTTGAAATCCTTCGATAAAAGGAATATTTCCAAGAAGAATCCCCGTTCCGATGGGAACCAAAAGCAGGGGTTCGTAATTAAATCTGATGGCCAGAAAAATAAAGAAAAGCCCCACCACAATCATCGTGATATTTCCCCATGAAACACTGGAAAAACCCGTATAGTACCAGAATGTCTTCAGGCCTTTAACAAGTGCACTGCTGCTTTCAACATTGTCGGGCAAAACATCCTGAGCGGTTGCGTTACCTCCGGTCAATATCGAAGTCATGAACAGCAGGCCTAATACTGTAAATATTGTTACAAATTTTCTCACGTTATAAGAACTTTGAAGGAAGCTTAAAACAGCTCCGGGATTAAACAATCGGAACAAATATGCTTATTCAATCACCATCAATACATCGCTTTGAAGTACCGCATCACCCTCTTTCACTTTAATCTCTTTAACGGTTCCCTCTTTGTCGGCCATTACATTGTTTTCCATTTTCATGGCCTCCATGATCATAACGGTATCACCTTTTTTAACTTCATCGCCTGCTTTTACAAGAACTTTGAAAATACTTCCCGGCAATGGAGCCAAAATCTGATGTCCCCCTGTTGATGGTTTCCTGATAATATGTCCTTCTCCCGGTTTTGGCTTTACTTCCTGCCTAACCAGCTTGGGTGTTTTTACTTTTTTTACCTCTTGTTCTATTTCTACAGAATAAGGCGTTCCATTAACCTCTACTGTGGCAATATTATCATCAATGTCTTTCACATTGACATGATATTTGTTTCCGTTTATGGAAAAGTCAAATTTCTTCATTGCTATCTTCTTGTTGGTAAAACGTTATTAATGTTATAAATCTTCGAACTCCATGGCGAGTATCTTCTTTCAACCCTTTTGATAGTAATAATCTTGCTTTCGTCATCATGCATTTCACTGAAATAGAGAGATAGTGCCAGGCCTATAGCGGCATTTACCTCCCCTGCAATATACTGTTCTTCATCTCCATGGTTTTCTACATATTTTCCTTCTCTTTTCAATTTACGTTTCATTTGCAGATTGAGCACTTTAGGCATCAATCTGAAAACCAAGATAAGAAGGACCAGGGCAGTAAAAACTACTGAATATCCGACAGCAGTAATTACCCATATCTGTGGCCAGTTGACAGCGTCTAATATATGAATCATAATTGTTTCCTGATTTACAATGGTATATTACTGTGTTTTTTAGGCGGATTTGTCAATTTTTTGGTCTGGAGACTCTGGAAACCGCGTATAATACGGAATCGTGTATTGCGCGGCTCGATTACATCGTCGATATAACCATAAGAAGCTGCTTTATAAGGGTTTGCAAATGCTTCTTTGTACTCTTCTTCCTTTTTGGCGATGTATTTTTTCTTTTCTTCGGGGTCTTCTATTTCTTTAAGCGTCCGGCCTTCCAATACTTCAATAGCACCTGATGCGCCCATAACGGCAATTTCTGCTGACGGCCAGGCATAATTCAAATCCCCGCGCAATTGCTTACAGCTCATTACGTCGTGAGCGCCGCCGTATGATTTACGCAGTGTAATGGTCACTTTCGGAACAGTGGCTTCCCCATAAGCAAACATCAGTTTGGCCCCATGAGAAATAATACCGGCATATTCCTGCCCGCTGCCCGGCAGAAATCCGGGAACATCGACCAGCGTAAGTACGGGAATATTAAATGCATCGCAGAATCTGACAAATCTTGCAGCTTTTCGCGAAGCATCACTATCGAGTACACCTGCCAAAAAGTTTGGCTGATTGGCTACTACTCCGACAGAAGCGCCACCCATTCTGCAAAAACCTACAATTATATTTTTGGCATAATTTCGATGAACTTCCAGAAATTCCCCATCATCAACAATTGTATAGATAACCTCTTTCATGTCGTAGGGCTGATTGGGATTGTCCGGGATGATGGAGTTGAGACTATCGTCCAGGCGGTCAATGGGATCGCTGCAATCGGTCAGAGGCGGTTCTTCCAGGTTATTTTGTGGAAGATATGACAGAAGTTTCCGTATCAGCATAATACCTTCTTCCTCATTCTCCAGCTCAAAATGTGAAACGCCCGACTTGGTTGAATGAACATGGGCTCCGCCAAGGTCTTCAACGGTTATGTCCTCTCCGGTCACTGTTTTTACCACTTTAGGTCCGGTAACAAACATATAACTGGTTTGCTCGGTCATCATGATAAAATCGGTCAGTGCCGGTGAATAAACAGCACCTCCGGCACAAGGTCCGAAAATGGCAGATATTTGAGGGATAACCCCGGAAGCAAGAATATTTCGTTCAAAGATTTCGGCATATCCGGCCAGTGAAGTTACACCTTCCTGAATTCTGGCTCCGCCACTGTCGTTAATTCCAATTACCGGTGCACCCACTTTCATGGCCATGTCCATAACTTTACATATTTTTTGTGCAAAAGTTTCGGACAATGAGCCGCCAAATACGGTAAAATCCTGGGCAAAAACATAAACAACCCGACCATCAATTGTTCCATGTCCGGTAACAACACCGTCGCCCATAATTTTTTTCTTTTCCATACCAAAATTGGTGCAGCGGTGTGTAACAAACATGTCAAATTCTTCAAAACTACCATCGTCCAGAAGCATCTCGATCCTCTCTCTGGCAGTGAATTTCCCTTTACTATGCTGAGCTTCAATTCTCTTTTCTCCGCCTCCAAGCCGTGCCTGGTTTCGTAATTCAATTAAGTGTTTTATTTTATCCTGATTTGACATATTTAAAGATTTTGTTTGTAAGACAATTCCGTATTATCCAAAAAAATAAGGACTTTCACAGTCCTTATTTTGGGGCTTCACATAATTCGGTCAACACACCAAAGGTTGACTTTGGATGTAAAAATGCAATGTTAAGTCCTTCGGCTCCTTTGCGCGGTTGTTTATCAATCAAACGGACACCCTGTTCCCCGGCCGTCTTCAACTTTGTATCAAGGTCTTCTACTGCAAAGGCCATGTGATGAATGCCTTCTCCCTTCTTTTCTATGAATTTACCAATAGGTCCTTCGCTATCTGTTGATTCCAGTAACTCTATCTTGGTATCTCCTACCTTGAAAAAGGCGGTTTTCACCTTTTGGTCGGCCACCTCTTCTACTGCATAACATTTCAATCCAAAAACCTTTTCGTAAAAGGGTATTGCTTCATCAAGACTTTTTACGGCAATGCCGATGTGTTCAATATGCGTTGGTTTCATAATAAAAATATATTTTTACTTCATATTTATTTTATTGCAAACAATTTACATCCTTTCCACTTAGAAAATCAAGCCCGGCTAAAGAGTTGCTGTATTATATCACATCTTCCACCTAACAATAGACCGTTAGATTATTAGATTTAAGGTACAAGATGATTCGTATCCCGTTGAAAATCTGCATTTTATCAAAACAAACCTCTTAAATATAGCCAGTTGAATCTAAGGTGCTTACAAAAACTTAACGGACTATTGATCTAAAAATCCAACGATCTGTTTAAAATAAAAAGGTTGTTTAAAGAAAATTTTCCGCAAAAGTAGCAGAATTAAACCACTATTACTATAAAATCAGGAAGAAAAAATGCGTGTTTTACAACAGGTATTTCGGAAATTACCGTCTTTGTCCAAGCCAGTTTTTAAACAATTTCATACGATCGCGGCTGACAATAAGTTCTCTTGTTTCTCTGCCCGTATCCACTTTTACCTTCAGCCGGGCTCGGCCATAGCTCACGATATCAGAAATAGCATCAATGTTAACAATTTCTTTCCGGCTGGTTCTGAAAAAAAACGCCGGATTCAGTTCCACTTCAATTTGATTGAGTGATTGATCCATGTAATAAACTTTGCCCTCAGAGTCAAGCAGATAGATTGCTTTGTCTTCACTGTAGAAACAGGCTGTGTTTTGGGTCTTAATAATCCGGATGTGTTCCCCCACATTAACCACAAACCGGTCTTTATATTTTTGCCCTTCGGCCACCATTTTTGCCGTGGAGCGAATAAGCATTGTAAAATTTTCGGCGGTAAAAGGCTGCTGATAATATGCTCTGAACTTAGAAAGCGCACTGCGAAGGTCATCTTCTTCAACCGGCTTGAGTAAATAATCAACACTGTTTACCTTAAAAGCCCTTATGGCAAACTGATCGTATGCGGTTGCAAATATCACGGGGAAAGTTACGAGGGTACGCTCAAAAATTTCGAAGCTGGTTCCGTCGCCCAGTTGAATATCAAAGAGACCCAGATCGGGAGTGGTTCTTTTATTAATCCATTCGACAGCAGAACTGACCGAATCGCAAATGCCTGAAACCACCAGAGAAGGCTCTATTCTTTTAAGCATCTTCCCGAGTTTTTCAGCTGCCAGGGGTTCGTCTTCTACGATCAGAATGTTCATATCATCTTTACCTGAAGGTATATCACACCTAAGTGGCCCTTTATGGACAGACACTAAGTAGTTAAAAGTCTTTTATCAAAGGAATTTTCACTTCAAATATACCATTCTCATTTATAACTTCGATTTCTTTTCCGGTAAGAAATCGGTATCGCCCCCTGATGTTTTCCAGTCCTATATTTAGTGATTCGGACGATTCGGCTTTTGAAAAATGCGTATTTTTTACAACAAGATGTTCAGCATCAATGTAAACATCAATTTTCATTGGATTTTCTTTTGAAAAAGAATTGTGCTTAAAAGCGTTTTCCATCAACATCTGAATGGATAGCGGGACAATGGAATAGTTTTTAAGACTTTGATCCGGTAGTGTATACCGGAAAGCTTTACCAAAGCGCATTTCCTGCAAATACAGGAAACGTGCTGCCAATTTCAGTTCTCTTTCAAGCGGAACCAGATTGCTGTCCTGCAATTCCAGAACATCGCGATACATGCCCGACAACTGCGATAAAAACCGTTTGGCCACTTCGGGATTTGTGTCAACAAGCGACCCGGCTACATTAAGACTGTTAAATAAAAAATGGGGATTTACCTGACTTTTCAAAACATCATATTTGGCAGCCAGTGCTTCGCGTTTCAACATTTCACGCTCTTTTATTTCGTTTTTCCAATCCAGAAAAAAGGCTCTGGCATAAAACCACATCGAGATGAAATACAAAATGACAAACTCTGTAACCCATATTCCCGGGTGTGTTTTTAAAAAGAGTCCAAAAGGCATTCCCTGTATTAAAGAAAACCAAAACCAGTTGGTAAAAAATATGACTATTCCTGAATACACAGTGGTGACAAAAAAGGAGATCAAAACACTTTTTATCGGTCGTTTCAGCCATGAAACAAATGGTGAAACAGCAAAATCATACAAATACTTATTGGAAAACAAGCCGTACCCCAGCATCAACGAATATCCCATGTTTTGAATAACTGCTTTGGGATACTTTATACATTCGGGACAAGAAATCCATTGAAAAATATGACCGATTAACATGGATATCAGTCCGTAAGAAATAATTATCAGGATTTGTTTGTTCTTTTTTGTCATTGCAATACTTCGGTAAACTATTATTTCAAACACCTGTCAATGAAACGAGCCCCGATTACGCGGGACGAGTTCCATCCGACCTTAGTTAGTGTCTGTCCATAAAGTGCCATTTACTGTGTTATGCTCGTCCGAAAATTATTCATTTACGATGAGTAAACTCCGTATTTCCGGACTTCGCAAGCCTTGTAAATGACACTTTCTGAACAGACACACATACTGTAAAATTTTTGCGAGTTTATGGACAGACACTGATGAGGATGCAAAAATTTAAAACAACAAAGAGTCTGGCAACAAAGATGCTTTTTAGAGCTCACTCATTGATACAATATCCATCCTCTTTAATCACTTATTCTCTCAATCTGTTCGGCATTATATTCTTTTCCCCAGGCAGGCCAAAGCTCATGAGGAGGTTCAAAGGTATCAAATAATCCGGCTGCTTTTTCATACAGCGGCAATGCCTTTTCTTCTCCTCCACCAAACATAGCCGGAGTGTGATAAACATTTTGTGCCTTGCAGAACCACAGCCTGGGATTGTCAGGGTTCAGTTTTTCAGCTTCGGCCAGGGCATTATTCGAGAGCATAGAATACTTCATCCCACGCGTTGGAGAAGTAATCCGCATGGAATGCAGGAGACCTTGCAGAACAAACAATTCCGACTCTTTTGGTGCAATAGCCATTGCTTTGTCGATCATCTCCTGCGCTTTGTCGAGGTGTTTGTCAATTGCATCAGCATCCTCAATATTAAAGGTAATACTGATATAGGCGTAAGCGGCATAATAGTATGGCATCCACTTATCACCCTCGGCTTCTCCAATTCTGAAAAATTTGCCTGCCAATGCTTCAAGTTCAGACGCATCAGTAGATTGATACATTTCAGAAATAGCCTGTTTCATCGTTGTCTCATAATTTCCGGCCGATAATGAGGCTGCTGCCAGAAAAATCATAACATTTAAAATTGCTGTTCTCATCATAATTCCTTTTTTAAACTGCTTTAAACTTTTACAAAAATTTTAATTGATGGAGATAAACACACCAAGAAACATGAACTGCTTTACATCGGAACGAATGGTTACAAGCGAGGGCTCCTGTTCTCCGGAAGCTAAAGGTATTCGTCTGTATCCAAGCACATTGTCGCGCCCTGTCAAATTAGAAAAACTTAAATGGACAATAGTATAATTTCCTAAGATACTTGTCAAATAGCTCAGATTAAGACCAATTTCGCTGTAATTTGGGGAGGTATGCGCCATAAATTCATCATCGCCCGGAACATGGTAAGGGCGACCCGAATTCCACGTCCATGTGGCTCCAACCTGCGTACGGATAGGAACAATGAAATGCTTCGCAACAACGTTGAGCGTATGCGGAGAAATAAATTCGGGCACCACCTTTTCCGGATAATCGAGAAACCGTCTCTCGGAATCAATGTACGAATATGAAATCCAATAATCTGTATTCTTGTAGAGAACTTTATCTCTGAAAAACAAGTCAAATCCTTTGGCATATCCTTCCCCGCTGTTGTCCAGGGGAACAAATTCGGCAAATTCGTTGTATTCTCCGGCAATCAGATTATCATATTTTTTATGGTAGACTTCCGCTCTGAACAAGCGGGTACTTAGATCGCCTGTCTGCATGCCTAAGATGAAGTGTTCTGATTTTTGCATCTCCACATTGCGGTTGTACTTCAAAAAATCCGATTGCACCGTCTGATAAAAATGTCCCCAGGCCATAGAAAAAGTAGTATTTTCGCCAGCCCCGATTGCCAACGCAGCGCGAGGCGACCAAATTTGTTCTTCCGACCGGGATGAATATTCGTAACGAATTCCCGGTCTGAATGCCAACTTTGAAATCAGCCTCCATTCTGCTTCAGCAAAAGCCGAAGCAATGTGATCGGTGAAATGTGTACCCCATGTATTTTCTGTTTCCTGCTGACGGTATTTTTCATCGAATTTACTGCTCTGCCAGGCTCCGCCCCATGTCAATTTTAATGAATTGTTCAGTTGCGTTATAAGTTTTAACTTGCTTTCAGATATCCACTCTCTTGTGGTTTGGCGATGAATCCCGGCCTCCATATCCTGATCATCATATGTAAAGGAAGCCCCTAATTTTAGTAATGTCTTGTCCGTAATTGAGGTATGATAGGTACTGTTGGAATAAATATTACCCCCCTGATCATCAATTTTGATTTGTCCGCCACTTCCGTCTGATGTCCGAAAAGATTGACCGCCATAATCACCCGCAGCAAAAAACCTGAGGATATCTCCTTTATCGCCTTTTCGTCTGAAATTCAGATTAACATTTCCGGCTTCCACGTGATCGTCCCAGTCAATACGGTTTTTCACCAGTGCGTTATAGGGAGCAAAATTGTAGTAACCTGCACCTGCCGCCAAAGAATGATTATTCCCCACCCAGGTTTGTGCCAGCTCACCCCCTATGCTCATCAGAGAAATGCTTGTCAGCTCCTCCACCGCAACACCTTGCGATTCAAGAACCAACACCGACGACAACGCCTGTCCGAATTCGGCCGAATAGCCGCCGGTACTGAAAAATGTTCCCTCGAAAAGTGAAGGTGCAAACCGTCCGCGTGTTGGAAGATCAGGAACTTTTGAATAGTAGGGCTTCGCAGCTAAAACGCCATCCATGAGTACCCTGGTTTCGGACGCATCTCCTCCGCGAACCAGCAATCGTCCGTCATCGGGAGCCACCTGTGTACCCGGAAGTGTTTTTAAGGCAGCTCCGATATCGCCCAATGACCCTGCCGTAGTATATATGTCCAACGGTTCCATCACGGCAGCTCTTTTTTTGTCGCCTGCTTCAAAGCTTCCAGCGGTTATGGTTACTGCTCTCAGATTTGTAGAGCTTTCTTTCATTTCAACATTGAGTGTCTTTTCTATTCCACCTTCGATATTCTGTTCCAGGCTCTCGTATCCTATAAAACTGAACACCAATATAAAATCGTCCTCAGTGTTTACATCAAGTGAATAACAACCATCCGGCCCTGATATTGTGCCATCGTAACTTCCCTTTACGTAAATATTTACCCCCGGCAATGCTTCCCCGGTACGTTTGTCGGTCACACAACCGTTGATAGTGGTCTGACTGAAAAGATTCACGCCTATCATCACGCCTATTAACGGCATTAGGTAAGTTCTAAATTGCATATGTATAAAATTTATTTTTTAAGGTTCCCGAATCAACAGGTCAAAGTTGACTGATTATGTCATTTTCGGCAAGAACAAAATGATAAGCAGGCATTTGAGACTGACAAATGGTAATATGGAGAGATAAGTGGGAAAAGGCTTATTTGGTGTCTGTCCATAAAGTACCATTTGCTGTGTTATGCTTGCCGCCAAAATACTCATTTACGAAAAGTAAACTGCGTTTTTGGCGGCTTCGCAAGCCTTGCAACTGGTATTTTCTGAACAGACACAGATATTGTGAAATTTTTTTTTGCGAGTTTATAGACGAGCACTATTTAATTGTTTCTTTGTTTCATCAAAAAACATCATTTTTGCATTACTTTTCCCGGATGAAAGGAGCATGGCAAAGGTTGCCATAATAGATCA
>NZ_AHZV01000145.1 GCF_000250735.1 Anaerophaga thermohalophila str. Valhall | reverse complement strand
GATTGGGAGCCGTTGAATTGGCCTAAAAAATTTACCCAAAAATAAGGGTTTTGGAAAAGAAATCCCCGGAATTTTGGGTTTAAATGTTGTCGATGTATAATAAGGCTTTTTTGCCCTTTCTTCGACAATTATCATTAACTTATCAATTACCAGTATGTCAAAGAGCTTTTTTTGAGAAGTCTGGCGATGAAGAAAATTTTTTATTAGCTGAAAACGTTTGATCGACGACTAACCATTACAGAAAGTTGTCTGTCTTAGCACGTTCTTTACCTACGATTTCTTTATCGAGCCACTTCTCATTTCGTGTTTTAAAGATTATCAAACTATCGGTTTCGTTGTCCATAATTAGGGAAGCTCTGTTTTTTAATTCTTTGAGTTTTACTTCCGATATTTCTCCTTCGAATACGGAATTTTGTATCCAGTTGAGATATTTGCGGCATAGCTTCAACATTTTGTTGGTCCGCTTTTCGTTGACGTCGTATACAAGAATTACATACATCTTTAAATAGTGGTCTGTGTTTTAAAAAACTTGTCACAAATATTTTCTAAAACGGCAGAATTTAAAAATACTGCTTTTTTGGTCTTTATCATTTATCGATACTTTTCGCTGTGTAGTTGATGCTATACATTGAATATGATGTTTTTGAAGTTTTTTTACGACAGCAAAAGTCAGAGTCATTTCGCCCATGATATGTACTGCATTAGTAGGAGACGCGGGCTGGTCTTCAAAGATTTCCACACAACGGTTTAGCAGGCTGTTGGCAATTGAATTGATTTCATTTTCATCGGCCATCGGGTCAACAAGAGGAAAGGACAAATCCCTGATGTTTCCAAATTGTTTTTCGGCTGTTGATTTTTGTTCCCGATCCCATATATCAGAAGGGTGATTGCTTAAATTAATGAGCATCTTTAATAATTTCTCTGAATTGCGTTAAACTTTTTTCCAGCAATTTTTTAAACTCACTTCCATTTTTGGAATCTTTGCGCATTCCATTATGATTGATATCATTTCGGATTGTTCTGAGGCGTTCATAAGGCTTTTTCAGTTCTGCAATGGTTTTGGTGCTAAGCATTTGTTCTATTATATCCTTATTTTTTTTGTCACTTTTCATCCCAATCTTCTTCTTTTGTTTTAACTGATAAAATGTAAAAGCCCGATGAAATAGCCTCCCTAATATCCGGATTCTGCATATCAACATTCAATTTTGAAGCTGTGTAGTTAATGGCTGTTTCCTGTAAAATTGTTATACCCTGCTGAATCAGTCCGTTATCAATACACCATTCAACAGCGGTAAGGCCGTTTAGTATGTTGTTGGTTTTGAAATTTTTAATTCTGTTTTTCAGTTTGTCCAATATGGGGTTAAGTGGTTTTATTATTTCATTCTGAAGTTTTTCCAGGTATTGGTGAACTTTGATTACCGAAGCATTGGAAATAATATTCTGGCCACGACAGGTTTGAATATCTGTCGAAAAGTTTATTAACTCATTTTTTATTCCTTTTAAAAGTTTGGCAGATTCTTCAATATATCCTTTATTTTTTAGAACAACTGCAATTCTTTTATCTGTAAGTTCAGCTATTTTCGTTACCTGCCCAAAGTTAATAAAATCACTTGCAGCAATGCTCCAATCCTGTAATTCAGAAAAGGCTGTTAAATCCATTATTGGTGCAAAATTATCATTGTCACGGGCTTCATAATTGCCATAAGTGATTCGTTTGAGGGTGATGTTTTTAAGATATTTGGCGTAATTGAGAAGAACAAGAAGCAGCATGGGTAAATAGCGAAAAGAATGGGTAATGTCCAGATGTACCTCGTCATTTTCTTGTAATGAGTTATAAATGGCATCAAAAATTGCCCAAATTTCTTCTGTTGTTTTTCCGTCGGGAATAGGCTGTGTTTTGGCTTGAGGTAACAAGTTTTCCAGCCCTTGGTAGTCTTCTTCTTTTCCGTCCTTGTTTACTCTCTTATGAATGGATTGATTCCAATTATTTTTATAGGCGGCGTTGGTCAAGAATAGCAATATTTGGTCGTTTTCGTTCCAGTCATTTAATAAAAGGTCCACACAGGCTTTTTGAACAAAGCGCTGTTTAGAGTATTGATCCCGGGTTTGCCAGTAATAATTGCAATTCTCGTAAAATCCGTTTCCTAATATTGAAAGAAATACTTTTCGTGCCATACTATTATTTTTTACTGTATTGAAATTTTAACCCATCCCATTGGTTCATAAATGTCTGAAATAACTGAGCGCGTAACAGGGAAAGGTACTTTTGGTTTATATTCCCTTTCTTTTGGGGCTTTTCCCAGCTTATACATTTTGCAAAAAGATTTAAATGCTTCAATGTCTGTTTCGTAGAGGATCATTGCCATGGTATTGTTAAAGAAGCTTTTGCCGGAACCAATCCTCAAAAAAAAGGTCAATTCTCCGCTTTCTTCAATGCGGTCTATTTCTTCGGTCACCATGTCGTAGAAAGTATTTAATTTCTGATTTATTTTCCTGGATACACCCGTTGAATGCTCATACAATATCTCCTGTTCTGTGACAATGGCGTTATAGGCAAAAGTATTCATTTGTTGAGTGAAGTATTTATCCGGTCTCCAGCGAACCGATTTATAGGTCAGTATTGAAGAATAGCCTTTGTTAATACACATTTTCACTTGCGGAATACTACTATATTCTGGATTGTTCAGATGAATACGTTCGGTTTTGTAGACCACCAGCGATTGGGTCGGAAAGGGATCGGTATCGCTCATGCTTAAACCGGCAAACAAGTGCTTTCCCTTTTCGTCAAGCGCATCCGGGAATTTCTGTTCAATCTCTTTAGGATATTGATTATTGAACCATTCTGCCTGATATTTGGGAAGAAGATGATTGATGATGGTATCGAGCGCTTTATTTCCATCCTCAGAATGCTTTAGCCAATAGTAAAATAGAGCGGTTTTGACAGCTCCTTTGAGTGTGGATCCTGGAATAACAGGTTGTCCCGTTACCTGGTAACAGCAGGCCACCTGTTCTTTTCCACTTCCCGGGTTTGGGTATGGGAGTACTGTTCCGGTAAGGTTGAGTGGTGGAGTTTCCAGTTCATTTTCGATAAAAAGTTTCAAGTCCGCTTTTGTGCCCGTGCGTGACTCATTAATCGATTGCGAAATATATTGCGCGAAGGTCTCTATTTTGTTCTTTTTCTTCAGGAGATTTTGAAATTTTACGGCATTGATTCGGTATATCTGTTTGTCCTTTACAAAAAAATCTGTAACAGGCGACCAGACTTCTCCTGTCCCAACCGATATTGGAGTAATTGTTTCCAGTTTCAGATATTTTGTTGTTTTTTCCATAGCATTTCGAAATTTGGATGTAACGGATAGAGCAATGACCGGCCATATCGCCGGTAGCTGCCGTCGTTGTTGGGAGAGATATCCACAATCCGCCCCGATACAGGCCGGGTAACAATAGCTCCTTCGCCAATCATATTCACCAGCTTCAGTCGTTTGTTGCCATTTATCCGGCGGCCACCACGGGTGACAATCCTGTAAAAGGAAAAGGCGTCGACTTCTTCTGTTGACGGATTGGTAAGCGACAAAGACAGGTAATTCTCTGAAAGGTCGGAAGGAATATTGGCTTCAGCCAGCCGGACTTCCTTAAACTGTCCGCAGCCCGTAGAGCGGTCGCCACCAAGCCCTTCATCAGCCAGTAGGTTCAGCACTGTCAGGAATTTTTCCTGATTTTCGGTTGAAAGATGTTCATTCATATAGAAGTAGTAGCCCGTTTCCATATCGTTACGTTCGGACACGGGAAACACAATATTGGTTTGGCTGTAGATACAATTATCCTTTTTGGGCGTATGTACTTTCACTTTGGGAACGGTAACTTCTTTGTAAACCGTTATTTTTTCCAGACCGGTTTCTGAGATTTCATCTTTAAGACAGACCAGTTTTCCGTCGAGTAGTGTGCACCGTTCAGGCTTCAGCCATTCA
This sequence comes from Anaerophaga thermohalophila str. Valhall, assembly GCF_000250735.1. Classification (GTDB taxonomy): domain Bacteria; phylum Bacteroidota; class Bacteroidia; order Bacteroidales; family Marinilabiliaceae; genus Anaerophaga; species Anaerophaga thermohalophila_A. The sequence goes on along the minus strand of NZ_AHZV01000145.1, from coordinate 3,093 downwards.
TCCGGAAGAACTCCCCTGTTTATGATTCCTTCTGATACAAAAGCAATCTTTTTCAGTTTTTTGTGTTCTTCGCTTTGATACAGGTTAGCTGTAACCGGCTTCGGTAAAAAACGAATGGTTTTTCCTTCTGCCCTGATAAAGAAAAACGCTGACGATAATCTGATATCATCTTCTTCAAAACTTTTGACCAATACCGAAGCATCGCCAAACGCCTTACTCCAGATGTTTACCAGGGCAGCAAAAATCAGGTCGGACGAAGGGTAGGGTGTAACAGCATTTAAATGCTGTTCTTCCTCTTCCGGTAATATTTCCCCAAAATGATACTGCTTGCCGGACATTGAAATAAGTTCAACGCGTTTCATCTTATATGGTATTTATCCAGTAATTACTCGTAATATCCTCTTCATGCTGGTTCTCTTTCGGCTTATAATAGCCTGTAATGGTTCGTCGTTTGAGGCTGATATCTTTAAACCGGACACGTCCGTAGCCTCTGGTACCGCTTCCTCCCAGGTAGTCATCTTCGAGCAGATGAAATGTCCTTACGATTTCGTGCATGTGCACATCCTCCTTGTTATCGTCGTACACGTCATAAATCATATTAAAATGGAATACAGCACCTGCCGGTACCCGTTCCATCTGTCTCGGGTCTTTAGCACTGCCTTTTTTTCGGTCAATACGGTTTTCCCACTTGCTTTCCGTCCATTGAAATTCCATTTCGATCTGGTTGAAAATTTCCTTAAATGCGACAGTATCCAGCATTGCATCAGACACAATAATGCGAGATATTTCATTGGTTTTGGTGCTGCCAAAGATGGTAGAAACAGGTTCTCTGTCCTCTTCAACACTCATAAAACCATGCTCTTTGGCCAGTAACGTTCTGAGTTTCCCTTTCAATGAACTTCCCGGTATGTAAGGAACACCTTCAAAATCGGATTTTAAAGGTACCGACTTAATCACGTTATTGTCGATAGCGCCTATGTCGCTGATCGAGGAAGAACCTCCTATATGTAACCCGGTAATGAGTTCAATCTTTCCGTTTATGATGATTTTTCCTGTAAGTTTCATTTTTTAAGCATTTTATTCGTTATTAAATCAGTTCTTTTTCCCGAAATATTTATGATAGGCTACGATGGCCTCAAATACCTTAAGGAAATCGGACAATGAAATACCTTTACTTATGAGGTTGTCCTGCAAAAGGAAAAACTTCCGAACTGATTCCTTTTTGTATGTTTGTTGTCGTGCAACCATATAGGCAATTTGAGGCCGTAGCAGCTGCAACTCGATTTCATTCTTTGCAGCTCTTGCCTTGGAATAAAGGTTTCGAACCTGAGAGATGCTAATGTCCTTTCCGTTTTTAAGGACAAAATTTTTCAAATTTTCTATTGTTTTTCCTGTTTCTTCAGGATTGTTTCCTTTTGTGAAAGAAAGCAGACAATCAGGATAACCCGGAAAATCGTTTTTTAACGATTCTAACAGTTCTTGATCGCTTTTTTCCTCATTGAATTTTCGGGGCTTCTTTTTTGTTTGATTATTCATGACTTTAAATTTTTAAGTTTATATTCGGCTATTCGTGCAGCAACCGGGAAAATCATGGGATTGACTTTCTCTTTTTCCATAAAGGCATTCATTATTAAGTTCTCGTATTCCTTAACCAGTTTTTCTGCTGCATCCCGGTTATCGGGTTTTACATTTCGTATAAAATAGAATAATCGCCACACGCGTGGAATGTCTAAACGCCCACGATCCGAATGGCGCAAAGCTGCCGCAAACCCTTTTCGGCTCTCTCTTATACGTGAAATGACGGCTTTACTTTCACCCCGATTCCTGACCAAATTATCCAGTAAGTTGGAGATATTAATCATTCGGTGAAATTCATCCCACGTAAACGGTTCTCCTAAAACAGAAACACGGTTTTTTTCGGGTGAGGCTTCTTTTGCCAGAATCAGATGATGTTCGGCTGTTGATGCCATCTTTAAAATCGGATATGAGGGCTTAAAAAAAATGATTGAAGCTGAAAAAGTTATGACTTTTTTAATATCCGGAATCTCTTTCAGTAGATTGTTCGAAAAAGTTTTGAATTTATTTTGCAGTAATTCGGTAAATTCCAATACTGCGTCGAATCCGCCAAGCAGAAAGGTATCATCCCCGCCTGCAAAAACAAGGTAGATATTGTCTTTGTAACGGTGGCGATTTCCATTATGATAAAATACTTCTTTCTCGCGGAGTATCTTCAACTCCTCACTAAAGAATTGGATCAGGTGAGAAGAAAGTTTGTCCGAAGCTTCTTTGGTACTCAATTTTTGGAAGTATTTTCCGAGATTGTCTATATCTAGTTTCAGGGCCGCAAGCAGATCACTTCCTGTACGTTGCCTGGCAAAGTCCGCTAAATGATCAAAGTCGATAATCCCACTTTTCGGGGGTTCCTTATTTTCACCATTTGGTCTTTCCTGACAATCGTCCCATGTAGGAATATCCTCCGGTTTAACTTTTGTGGAGGAGGCAGGTGATGGCATACGGTATGGATCAAAAAAAGCCTCTGTTAGCTTTCCCTGTTGTAACTTATCTATTCCTGCCTGCCCTTCTATCAAACCCCGGTAACGGGTATAATTTTGATTTAGTTCTTCTTCTCCAGGAACTTCATAACAGGAAAGCACCAAATTTAAACGACCTTTTCGTTCTTTTCTCTCATACCTTTTTCGTAACTGGTGCCATTGTTCTTCCCATTGGGACGGCTTAGGAGCTTTTAACAAAAAATAGCCACCCCCTGTTATGAGTATTGTGGCATTTAGCTCTCTGGCTATATCCTGGCCGGTTTGCCGGGTACTTTCTTTTATTTCCAGCGAACGATGCTTCAATCGCTGTGCAGCACCATCATTCTTTACCGAAAAGATATAATTCTGGATGCCTGCAACGTCACCTTTAATCAACAGTAATTTCTTGTTTTCCATATTCACTTTTTGTAAAACTAATGTTCCTTATGATTGGAGATGAAATGATAATAGCAGCTTATGTCTTAATATTAAACGTTGCGTCTCTATGTTTATTTTTTTTAAACTTACTATTTAAAGAAAGTTGTTATGATATTTATGAGTG
>NZ_AHZV01000146.1 GCF_000250735.1 Anaerophaga thermohalophila str. Valhall | reverse complement strand
TTAGTGTGTGTCTATAAACTCGCAAAAATTTTTATAATATACTCAGCCTGTTAATAATAGACTTTTTCATGCTTGTTTCATTCTCATTTCATTCTCATTTCATTCTCATTTTTGTATCTTTGTGCTTCACTGCGAAATAAGTAAAAACCCATAATTTATATACTATGTCAAAAATTGAATCTTACAATTTCTCAGGCAAAAAGGCCATTGTCCGTGTTGACTTCAATGTGCCTTTTAACGAAAAGTTTGAAATTACCGATGATACCCGCATTAAGGCAGCATTACCAACTTTGAAAAAAATTCTTTCCGATGGCGGGTCGGTTATTGTCATGTCGCACCTTGGGCGACCAAAAGGAAAAGCCAACCCCGATTTCTCCATGAAGCATGTGCAGGGACGGCTTGCCGAGCTTTTAGGCACTGAAGTACTTTTTGCCAAAGATAGCGTAGGCCCCGATGCCAAAGAAAAAGCAGCTGCTTTGCAACCCGGCCAGGTACTTATGCTCGAAAACCTTCGGTTCCACCTTGAAGAAGAAGGCAAACCAAAATTGGCCGAAGATGCTTCGGAACAGGAAAAGAAAGCTGCCAAAGCAGAAATGAAAGAAAAGCAGCAGACGTTCTCGAAAGAACTGGCATCAATGGCAGATGTCTATGTTAACGATGCATTCGGTACTGCTCACCGGGCGCATGCATCAACTGCTGTAATCGCCGACTTCTTTGACAGTGATAAAAAGATGTTCGGCTTTCTTATTGAACAGGAGCTACAAAGTCTCGACAAAGTCCTCAAGTCACCCGATCGCCCGTTTACAGCTATTATGGGTGGTGCAAAAGTATCAACTAAGATTACCATTATTGAAAACCTGCTCGACAAGGTGAACAATCTGATCCTCGGCGGTGGCATGACCTATACTTTTATTAAAGCACGAGGCGGACAAATCGGGGACTCCATTTGTGAAGATGAATATCTGGAACTGGCCCGCAAAATTGAAAAAATGGCCAAAGAAAAGGGCGTCAATCTCTATCTCCCCGTTGATGTTGTTGCCGCCGATGCTTTTGACAACAATGCAAATACCAGGATCGTTGCAGTTGATCAAATTCCCGACGGATGGCAGGGACTCGATGCCGGACCTGAAACGATAAAAATCTATCAGGATGTCATCGAAAACTCCAAAACCATCCTCTGGAACGGTCCGGTTGGCGTCTTCGAGATGGATACTTTTGCCAAAGGTTCGCGTGCAGTAGCTGATGCCATTGCAGCCGGAACCAAAAAAGGCGCCTTCTCTCTCATAGGCGGAGGCGACTCGGTAGCTTGTATCAATAAATTCGGACTGGCCGATGAAGTATCCTATATCTCAACGGCCGGAGGTGCTCTACTGGAATACCTCGAAGGTAAAGAATTGCCAGGCATCAAAGCCATCAGAGGATAACTCTGAATTTATTCTTAAATTGTGTCTGTCCATAAAGTACCATTTGCTGGGTTACGCTTGCCGCCAAAATCCTCATTTACGATGATTATGGACAGGCACTAAATAAACTCCTGACACCACAGATATTCACCTGCTCGCAGAGTATTTTTCTTCTCAGTTGTGAAAATCTGTGGTGTTTCAGTTAACCCGTTCCGGATTGACATCCTCACATCAATAATTCCAAAGCAGATGCGAATATTATACATCACAGGCATTCGAATTTTTTCTCTCCTTTTGTTCATTGCATCCTTTTTCAATGAAAAGGCCCGGCTTCTGAGAAATGGCCGAAAAAAGATATGGCAACAAGTCGCAGAAATGAAACAACAGGGACCGTTTGTCTGGGTACATTGTTCCTCTCTGGGAGAATTTGAACAGGGAAGGCCGGTGATTGAAGCCATCAAAAAAGAACATCCGGGAAAAAGGGTACTGCTCACTTTCTTTTCTCCCTCGGGTTATGAAATACGAAAAAATTATGAAATGGCCGACCAGGTGGTTTATCTCCCGGCCGACACCCCAAAAAACGCACGAAGGTTTGTTGACCTGGTAAATCCTGAATCGGCTCTTTTTATTAAATATGAATTCTGGCCGTGTTTTTTTGAGACTCTTCAGCAAAGAAACATCCCCGTATACAGCATCTCTTCCATCTTCAGGAAGAATCAGATTTTCTTCAGATGGTATGGAAGGTGGTTCCGTAAAACACTGAAAGCTGTTAACAAATTTTACGTTCAGGACAATGAATCAGGCCGATTGCTAAAAGAAGCCGGAATCAATAATTTTTCGGTCGCCGGAGACACGCGTTTCGATCGTGTCACAGCCATAGTAAAAGCTTCCACCGATGTTCCCATAGCGGCTTCCTTCTCAGAAGGCGCCCCGTTTATTATCGTGGCAGGCAGTACCTGGCCTCCCGACGAAGACATCCTGATAAGATACATTAACAGTGCACCCGGAGACGTAAAACTAATTATTGCCCCGCACGAAGTCCACCAAAGCCACATTGAGCAGATTGAACAAAGACTGAAAGTTCCATACATCAAATACTCTGCAACAGACGATAAAATCGCCGACGATGCCAAAGTACTCATCGTGAATACCATTGGCCTTTTGTCTGCCATTTACCGATACGGACAGGTGGCATATATAGGCGGCGGTTTTGGCAAAGGCATCCACAACACACTCGAAGCTGCCACCTACGGCATTCCGGTTGTTTTCGGTCCGCGTTATCAAAAATTTAAAGAAGCACGTGATCTGATCAGCAGGGGCGGCGGATTCTCGATCAGAAATTATGACACCCTCTTCGCCCTAATGGAAAAATTACGCAATTCCCCCGAGTACCTAAATCAGACAGGAAATGCATCGGCGGCTTATGTCAAATCCATGTGTGGCGCTACGGATGTCATTATGAAAGAAGTGTTTCCTCTTTCTGAAGATTCCTGACTTTGCAGGCTTTTACCCAATTTGAGCGATTCCACTCAACAGCCAGTCCCGATTTTGATCGGGAATTCAGAAAATACCCCCGATGAACCCCTTGTTCTCTTTGTACCCCGCACAAAGGGGGTTGCCACACTTATCAACAGAAAATTCACAATTCTCCAAAATTTGGAAACTCTTTTAATTTATATACTCGCTATTGTTTAATATCGGTTGTTTTTATTGGATTATTTAGTTGGTATCAGAGTGTTCAAAATTTCCAATTTTTGGAGACAAAAAAATATATTATTCTGATTAAATTTTCTTTTTGGAAAACTTTTCTCCAATTCCTTTGTTGTTTTTATATTGCAAATGAGATATTTAATATTTCAAAATGGGAAACTTTTTATCCTGTTGATAAAAAATTGTTGCCACAAATAAAAACCTTTCCTAAATTGCAGTCACCTTTTTGTGAAAACTAACAAATATTTAAAACCCATTATTTCATATCATTAAAAAAAACAGATCATCATGGCAGAAGCAGAAGTTGACCTTCAAACCACGGTGCATGGTGAAAAGACCTACACCCACGAGGAAGCTTTTCAATCGGCGTTTAAGTATTTCCAGGGCGATGAGCTGGCAGCCAGGGTATGGGTAAACAAATATGCTCTTAAAGACTCAAAAGGAAATCTTTACGAGCTGACGCCCGACGATATGCACTGGCGTCTGGCAAGAGAAGTAGCCAGAATTGAAAAAAAATATCCAAACCCAATGTCAGAAGAAGAGCTTTACGGTCTCTTCAAACGATTCAAATACATTGTTCCCCAGGGAGGTCCCATGGCTGGAATTGGAAATGCTCATCAGGTAGCATCCCTGTCCAACTGCTTTGTAATTGGAGATGAAGGTCCCTCCGACTCCTATGGCGGCATTATGAAAGTAGACCAGGAACAGGTACAACTGATGAAGCGCCGGGGAGGAGTAGGACATGATCTTTCGCACATTCGGCCGAAAGGATCGCCGGTGAAAAATTCAGCACTTACTTCTACCGGCATTGTTCCTTTTATGGAGAGATTTTCCAACTCCACCCGTGAGGTCGCTCAGGACGGTCGTCGGGGCGCTTTAATGCTGAGTGTTTCCATTAAACACCCCGATTCTGAAAAATTTATTGATGCCAAGCTGGAACAGGGAAAAGTAACCGGTGCCAATGTATCTGTAAAAATTGATGATGAATTTATGAAGGCCGTTGTTGAGGGCACTGATTATCAGCAACAATACCCCATCGACAGCTCCAATCCCAAAATGGTAAAAACCATAAATGCCCGTGATCTGTGGGAAAAGATTGTTCATAATGCCTGGCAATCGGCCGAACCCGGAATACTTTTCTGGGATACCATTATCAGAGAATCGGTACCTGACAGTTATGCCGATTTAGGTTACCGCACCATGAGTACCAATCCCTGCGGAGAAATTCCGCTTTGCCCCTATGACAGCTGTCGCCTGATTGCCATAAACCTTTACTCTTATGTTGATGAGCCCTTTACCGACAATGCAAGTTTCAATTTCGAATTGTTTAAAGAACATGCAGGCTATGCTCAGCGCATAATGGATGACATCATCGACCTTGAACTGGAAAAAATTGATGGAATTATTAATAAAATCGAAGCCGATCCGGAAGACGAGGAAATCAAACGCGTTGAAAAAAATCTTTGGCTCAATATCAGGAAGAAAGCGGAGGAAGGTCGCAGAACAGGCATCGGGATAACCGGCGAAGGAGACATGCTGGCGGCTTTAAATCTTCGCTATGGCAGCGATATTGCCACCGATTTTGCTGTTGAGGTTCATAAAACACTTGCTCTGGCAGCATACGGATCATCCGTAAATCTTGCCAAAGAACGCGGACCATTCCCGATTTTCAACAGCGAGAAAGAAAAGAAGAACCCCTTCATTCAGCGACTTGCAGAGGCCGATCCAGACATGTACGAAGAAATGAAGAAACATGGTCGCCGTAATATTGCGCTCCTTACCATTGCTCCCACGGGTACTACCAGCTTGATGACACAGACTTCGAGCGGTATTGAACCCGTATTTCTTCCGGTATACAAACGCCGGCGGAAAGTAAACCCCAACGATCCTCAGGTCAGGGTAGATTTTGTTGATGAAGTAGGCGACAGCTGGGAAGAATACACTGTCTTTCATCATAAATTTGTAACCTGGATGCAGGCCAACAATCTTGACACAACAAAAAATTATTCCCAGGAAGAGATCAATGAACTGATAGAAAAATCACCTTACTATAAAGCCACCTCCAACGATGTAGACTGGATGAGTAAAGTCCGCATGCAGGGGCAGGTACAAAAATGGGTCGACCATTCTATAAGTGTTACCATCAATCTGCCCTCTTCGGCAACCGAAGAGCTTGTCGGACAGCTATATGTGGAAGCATGGAAGAGCGGCTGTAAAGGAGTGACCGTTTATCGCGACGGTTCTCGTGCAGGTGTATTGCTCAACAACTCGGAGAAGAAAGATGACGAAGCATCATCCAAATTTCCCAAAAAACGACCGGAAGTTCTTGAAGCCGACGTAGTTCGTTTTCAGAATAACAAAGAAAAATGGATTGCCTTTGTGGGGCTTATTGACGGCAAACCATATGAGATTTTCACCGGGCTTGCAGACGATGAGGATGGTATTCTTCTGCCAAAATCGGTTCAGAAAGGTTTTATTATTAAGAGCCGTGACAGTGACGGAACATCGCGCTACGACTTCCAGTATGTAAACAAACGCGGCTACAAGACCACCATCGAAGGACTGTCGTTTAAGTTCAACAAAGAATACTGGAACTACGCTAAGCTTATTTCAGGCGTATTGAGGCACGGGATGCCCATCGAAGATGTGCTGCATCTGGTTGCCGGACTGCAGTTAGATAACGAAAACATTAATAACTGGAAAAACGGCGTTGAACGTGCCCTGAAAAAATATGTCCCCAATGGCACTAAAGTTAAAAAGGGACATTGCGAAAATTGTGGATCCGACGAACTGGTTTATCAGGAAGGATGCCTGATTTGCCAGAATTGCGGATCTTCCAAATGCGGTTGATTTGATTTTGCCAATTTGTAACCTGAGCCTGTCGAACAAAATCGGCAGGCTTTTTTTAATTTATTTCTGATGCCGGGAAAACATACTATTTCAATTACATGACTATTGAAAATGGCTGTTAAGTCTTAAAAAATCATCGTCGTTTTCCTATCTTTGCGGCAGATAATAACAGGAAAAACACATCAATCATGCATAATCAGAATACAGTCCGTGTCAGATTTGCCCCAAGCCCCACCGGCCCGTTGCACATGGGAGGTGTAAGAACTGCTTTGTTCAACTATTTGTTTGCCAGAAAACAGAAGGGAACTTTCATCCTTCGGATTGAGGATACAGATCAGACCCGTTATGTCAAAGGTGCCGAAGATTATATTATTGAAGCGCTAAAATGGTGCGGACTGGAATTTGATGAAGGCCCGGTTCAGGGAGGTGAATTCGGCCCCTACCGGCAAAGCGAACGAAAAAAGATATACAGAAAATTTGCAGACCGGCTGGTTGAATCCGGGCATGCCTATTATGCTTTCGATACATCAGAGGAGTTGGATGCAGCAAGAAAAGCGGCAGAAGCAAAAGGACAAACCTTTTCTTACAATAGCAAAAACCGGCTTTCCATGCAAAACTCTCTCGCTTTGCCAAAGGATGATGTTAAACAACGGATGGCAAAAGAGGTTCCGTACGTCATCAGGTTTAAAATGCCCGAAGATGATGTACTGGTGGAAGATGAAGATATGATCCGCGGAAAAGTATCTTTCCGGACTTCCGAACTTGATGACAAAGTGCTTTTCAAGGCCGACGGTATGCCCACCTATCATCTTGCCAACGTCGTTGACGACCACCTGATGGAAATTACGCATGTGATTCGCGGAGAGGAATGGCTGCCATCAATGCCGTTGCATGTTTTACTTTATCGCGCCTTTGGATGGGATAAACCTGTATTTGCCCATTTGCCATTAATACTGAAACCGCAGGGAAAGGGCAAGCTGAGCAAACGAGACGGCGACAAACTCGGATTTCCGGTTTTTCCGTTGAAGTGGACAGACCCCGATACCGGTGAAGTGTCGGCAGGATATCGTGAAGACGGATATTTCCCCGAAGCATTTCTGAATATGCTGGCATTTCTGGGATGGAATCCCGGAACCGACCAGGAAATATTTATGCCGGAACAATTAATCGAAGCCTTTTCCTTCGACAAAGTAAACAAGGCAGGTGCACGCTTCGACCCAGAAAAGGCCAGGTGGTTCAACCATCAACATCTTCTCATGAAAACAGATGAAGTGCTGGCCTCACTTTTCGGGCCCGTACTGGTTGAAAAAGGCATTATTCCACCGCCCGTTGACAGGTTAGCCCGCATAGTGGGACTGGTTAAAGAAAGAGTGAGCTTTGTGAATGAATTGTGGGATCAATCATCATTCTTCTTTGTTGCACCGGAAACATACGATGAAAAAGTGGTCAAAAAACGATGGAAAGGAGATATCCCGGCTTTCATTCAGGAGCTCACCGAAGTATTTGACGGCTATGACGGTGAATGGGAAGCCATGACCTTGAAAGAGAAGGTTTCCGGACTGATAAATCAGAAACAGTTAAACTTTGGAGGAGTTATGAATTGCCTGCGCCTTGCATTGGTGGGAGGCAGCTTTGGTCCCGATCTTTTCACAATTATTGAAATTCTGGGCAGGGACGAGGTTACAGAGCGAATTACAAAAGCAGTAAATACATTGGGGGTGTAACTTTCAGCTATGTTTGACATCTCTGAAATAAAGAAATTATTTGAAGCCCCCCTTCCGGGGGTTGATGCCCAGAATATTATGTCCCCCACCTTCAGGCAGGGCGGATTAAAGGATGACTCTTTTACTACACCAAGAGCAAGTGGTGTTCTTGTTTTGTTGTACCCGGTAAAAAATGAATGGTACATCCCTTTTATTCAAAGACCGGTTTATGAAGGTGTTCACAGCGGGCAAATCAGTTTTCCGGGAGGCAAAGCCGAAGATGGAGACAAGAGCCTGCTGCATACCGCCCTTCGCGAAACGCATGAGGAAACAGGTATTTCCCCCCTGGAAGTGAACATCATTGGCCAGCTCACCCCCCTTTATATTCCAAAAAGCAATTTTAATGTCTTTCCTTATGTCGGATGGCTCAAAACAACACCCCGCTTCGTCCCCGACCCCCTCGAAGTGGCCGAAGTCGTTGAAGTTCCCCTCAAGGAACTTCTCAAGCCTTCGTGTATAAAAAATTTCTCCTACCAGGCTGGCGATCTCATTATCAGCGCCCCCTATTACGATGCCGGCGGTAAAAAGATATGGGGTGCTACTGCCATGATAATTAGTGAAATGATTGAAATAGTAAGAAAATTATAACGTTTATTGCATAACATTCTTGTAGTGATCATATCTGTCGAGTATTTCGGTAACATAATGATAAGGTTCTTCTCCCCTGCAATAACCGTATTTTACGACTGGATCGTTAAAATATTTAGGCTCCGACTTATGTAAAAGATAGTAGTCTACATTGTTTTCCCACTTGTGCGGATCTTTCCCATACTTTTCGGCCAGCTTCATAGCATCAAAAACATGGCCGATGCCCACGTTGTAAGATGCCAGAACAAACTTAATCCGTTCACGGGGGTCAGTAATATGGTTTTTCAAACGCTCATCAAGCCATCTCAGGAATTCCACTCCTCCACGGATATTCTGGCGGGGATTTTCAATATCCGAAACCCCAAAATGGCCGGCAGTCTCAGGCATTAACTGCATAAGTCCTCTGGCTCCTGCCCAGCTTTCTGCTCGCGGTAAAAACCTGGACTCCTGATAGATAATTGATGCTATCAACCGCCAGTCCCAGTCAAACTTCCTACTCTCTTCTTTAATAATCTCGTCATAATCCGAAACCTGCCCTCCCTTTATTGAATGAAATCCTTCATCAACAAGATGAATAGAACGTTTGTTGAGATAATATTTTTGATAGATACCGGCATATCGTGTTGTTTTCCTGAAATTGATTAACCAGTTGTTAATTACATTCAGAAGGTCGGGTGAATTGCTGCGAACAGCCCATGATAATTTCTGAGGAAAGCTGATGGCTGTTTCCACATCCAGATTGGGATAGTAATTAAGATTAACTCTGGCCAGATTCTCATCACAAACAGTATAATCTATTTCGCCTTGTGCCACAAGAGCAATCAGCTGCTCAACCTCGTAATCGGCTATTTCCACAATGTTAATACTATCACCAATTTCCTGCGAAAGATTTCTTAGGCGCATGGCATAGGCCGACTCCTTCTGAACATAAATCGTTTTCCCCGCCAACTCCAACTGATTCCGAATGAGGGGTTTGTATTCGCGGCTTTCCCCGGTATCCGGCTGTTGCTGTTGCAAAGAATACCGTTGCTGCACAAGCACTTGCCGGCTGTAACTATTAGGCTCGGTAAACGCAATGCCATCAGGCTTGTTTAATGTTGCTGCCAGATTGCTGGCAATAATGTCCACTTCTCCTGTTTGTAAATCCTGATAATTGGTGCTCAGATCGTTATTAACTGATATATCCAGTTTAAGTCCTGTATAATTGGCAAATTCCTGTAGCAGCTCAAGCTGATACCCCATGGGCGTTCCTTTATAAACAAAGTAATTGGTAGAGTTGTAGTTGGTAACTACCCTTACAACTCCTTCCTCTTTGATTTCGGCAAGGTCTCTTTCGAAAAGTTTTACGCTATCGTCTGTTGCGGAATCCTCCTTTGGGGAGAAACAGCCGGATAAGAAAAGAAGCAGAACCAAAACAAGAAACGTAAAAGTCTTATTCATAGAATCTTTTTTCAGACCCCATTCAATAATTATGCCCTAATGTCAAACAGGCATACAGGGATCATTACAGGGTACAAAGATACCATTTTATTGATTTAGAGGCAAAAATTGGGACTACAGGGCTGTTAACCCTAATCGTAGAAGTTCCAGGAAACACCAAAACGAACACCCCCCGGATTTATTGGATAACCTATGGTATGAAAATAATCGTTATCGGGCCATCCCTGATTGATATGATTGTATTTCACAAATATATTTGCCCGTTTAAGATGAAAGTTGGCAAAAGGATCGAAAACAGGATAATTCCCTGTCTTCCGCTCTCTCTGAATAAAAAACTGCCCTGTAGCAGGCATATAATCAGGCGCATAATAGGCTGTATGATAACGAAGGTCGAATCCGAGTTGAAAATGGAGTACACCAAAAAGAATATTCTCATAGTAATTGGAACTAAAGATTGCAACATCCGGCAGAGGCGCCACCCTGTCATTGGTGGTGATCTGGTAAGCTACCTCATTGCGGCTGTGCAGATTCCAAAGTTCAAAGTGTTTTTTAAGCTTTATCTCAACAAGATTTAAAACTTCATTGGTCTGTTCAGGGAGCGCCTCCTCGTTCCAGTAAATATAATCATTAATCAGGCGTATTTCTCCTGATAATTGTAAGCGTCTTGTGGGGATATTAATGCCGCCTCTTATTTTGACGGTTTTCTCAGGATCAAAGTTCTGATTCCATTCAAAATGGTTGGAATAATACTGCTCTGTAAAAAAACCCGGAGATGAAAGATAAATTTCTCCCCTGGCAAAAAGGCCTGCAGTATCTTTCCGAATCCGGAACAAGCTGTTGAAACCACCTGTTATTTCACTATCGCCGGCTTTGTGTCCCTGAAACCAGACTTTCATCCCGGCATCATAGAAAAAATTCTCTCCCTGATTCTTAAAAAGTTGTCCCCCAACAGCAGTGGCTGTTCGACTTTCCGAATTGTGGTGATAAATAACCTCATCGGTTTCCTCATTAACCCCGGAAGGAGCGGGCCATTGCAGGTTCTCTGCTTCATTAACCAGAAAAACACGCATTCCGAAACGAAGAAAAGGATTGGCTTCTTCATTAAACTGAAGCTGAACAATATTTCTCATAGTATTGTGATACACAGAATCCCTGGTACGTGTATCATCAATCAGGTTAATCGGATAAAAATCCGTAACATCTTCTTCGCCGGTATCTGATCCCGACAAATCATCTATATGATAGGTACGTCGATATCGATCCAACTCGAACGAATGCCCCAGCGTTGCAAGGGGCTCGGTTCGACTAACAGAATCGTTGACCGGTATGGAAATTTTTCCAATATCCAGTTTTTGATTTACGAAAACTTTGTAATTATCGATACGCGATGAGGCATTCATAAATATGACGGGAATATTTTCGGGTTGCCCGTAATCGTATTTTTCGGGATTAAAGACAGGATCGTCATCCAAAAGTCCCCCGTTTTCCAGCTGATCGGTTTTACCATAGAAGAAAGAGCCGTGAACAGAATATTTTCCTCCGGAATAAGACGAAAAGAATCGGAAAAAGCGATTGTCAGCCTGCTGAGCTTCATATTTCCCTACAGAAGAGATCAGTTTATAGTTAAACCCAAAATTCCAATCTTCATTAATATTCTGTGTAAAGAGAACCCCCACATTTTCTTCACTTCTCCGTTTGGGCCCACTGTGCTGATAGTAGAGATTTGTATAGGGCGTCCTGGTGTTGTAATATTTCCACTCTTCCGGCTTGCTCAGCCAATAGTCGAGATGACGGGAAAAAAGAAAAGTATTGTATATCGGCATGTCCTCCACCAACATAGATTTTGCCGGTGCTCCCAAATTTCCAGTGGTAAGATTAACTATTGAACGTTGATAAATGGGATTGTATATTTGAAAACCGGTGTACGTGGTATCAACGGCGACCGTATCAGACCGGCTGTAATCGTCAACCAACCGCCAGTTCTTTACCTCCCGGGGTATTGTCGGTTGCTGACTGCCTCTCTCCGGATCTTCGCCCATCCTGGGGTCTTCATTGCCCGGCGAAGACTGTCCTGTTTGAAACGGGTTTTGTCCAAAACCATCGGGACTGCCTCCGCCCTGACGACCAGTCTGACGAATCTGTCCATTCGTCAGCATCTGAAAAAATATCAGAAATATATTTATTAGTAATAACCTGTTCATTCCGTCGCAAAGATATTGAAAAATAGAATGTGCGAAACATCTTTATCTTTGTATTCCAAACCACATCAAATTTTTTGCTATGCAGATATTGCTTTCGCTTCCCGAAAATCTTGTCTCCTCGTTCGATGCTGTTGACCCCGACGGGAGCACCCCCTTCTTTGTTTCCGGTGATCCGCCAGGACAAAAGGCAGGCTCGGGAGGCGGCACTGCCTGGTTGCTTTCAAAACATTTCTCAACACAGAATATTTCTGATTTTGAACAATACCTGAAATCGGATAAAAAAATCATCATCCATGCCGGAGGTCAAAGCCGAAGGCTACCTGCATACGCCCCTTTTGGAAAAATATTCACTCCGGTTCCGGTTTTCAGATGGAGTCGCGGTCAACGTCTGAACCAAACCTTACTGGATCTCCAATTGCCTCTTTACGAACGTTTGATGGAAATGTCACCATCATCGACCAATACCCTTATAGCAAGCGGAGATGTTTTGTTGCAATACAGCAAACTTCCTGCCGAACTTCCCGATGCCGATGTTATTTGTCTTGGTATTTGGGTTGATCCTCATCTGGCAGCACGTCACGGGGTCTTCTTTACACCCAGAAACGACCCTTCAAAACTCGATTTCATGCTGCAAAAACCATCGCACGGGCAAATCGAGGAACTGACAACATCGCATCTGTTTCTGATGGACGCAGGAGTATGGCTCCTGAGTGACAAAGCCGTAAAAACACTGATGCATAAATGTGACTGGAAGGCAAATAAATTCAATAATGAAACACCCTCCTTTTATGATCTTTACAGCTCGTTTGGCGCCTGTATGGGACAATCGCCTGCTTTTGAAGATGCATATCTGAAAGAGCTTTCAACAGCTATTGTTCCCCTTGATAAAGGAGAGTTTTATCATTACGGAACCAGTGAAGAACTAATTTCCTCCACCGAAAAAATTCAAAACAGCGTAAAAGACCGGCGATCCATCTGGCATAACAGGGTAAAGCCTCATCCCTCACTTTTCGTGCAGAATGCTCTGACTCAGATCAAGTGGACTCCGGCGCACCATCACATCTGGATCGAAAACAGCGTAGTTCCGGCATCCTGGCAGCTGTCCGATCATCATATCATTACCGGTGTACCTGAAAATAACTGGCAAATAGACCTGGAAGCGGGTATCTGTATTGATGTAATTCCGATTGGAGATGACCATTTTTGTCTGAGACCTTATCATATCAACGATCAATTTTCGGGTAAAGCAGGAGATAAAAATACCGGGTGGCTTGGCAATTCGCTTAATGAATGGACGAAAAATCGCGAGATCGGTTTTAAAGAAGCCGGCATCGACAGCGAAGCGGATATTCAGGATACTCCCTTGTTCCCTGTCCTCTCAAGGGATGCGCTGGAAAAAAACCTGATAAGCTGGATGATAAAAAAGGAATCACCTGATATTCCGGATTTAAAGGAAATGTGGCTCTCTTCGCCACGGTTATCAGCCTCAGAAATCAGCAATAAGGCAAATATCCAACGGCTTGTCCGGCAAAGAAAGAATCTGAGCAGGCAAAACCTGATGGCTCTTGCAAAGAACTACAAACACAGTGTCTTTTATCAGGCTGACCTGGCACACATAGCGGAAGAATTTGCAAAAAACAAGTTGGAGATTCCCGACCCCCTTCCCGAAACAGAGTCTTCTTTTTTCCGGTTCCGAAACTTTATGCTGCGCTCGGAGATAAAACGAAAGATAGGACACGACGGGGAAAGAGACGAAACCGAGGCCTTTTCTATTCTTCAACAGTCAATCATTAATACCATTGAACGCAAAGAAATTCCCCGCCTGAATGTTTTCCCCGACCAGATAGTCTGGGGCCGGAGCCCTGCACGTCTTGACCTGGCCGGCGGATGGAGCGACACTCCTCCCTACTGTTTGCAAACAGGCGGAAGGGTTCTCAACCTTGCGGTCAATCTGAACGGTCAACCGCCATTACAGGTTTTCATCCGTTTGTCCGACAAACCGCATATTGTTTTGCGCTCTATTGATAACGGGGTATCCGAAACGATTACCTCATACGAAGAATTGAGTTCCGAAAACAGTGTAGGGTCTGCCTTTTCTATCCCACGGGCAGCCTTATGCCTGGCCGGATTTCATCCGGATTTTTCCGGCGCTGCATATAATACTTTAAAAGAACAACTGGAAGATTTTGGCGGAGGAATAGAAATTTCGTTCCTGGCTGCCATTCCCAAAGGTTCGGGACTGGGAACAAGTTCCATTCTGGCAGCAACCATTCTGGGAACTCTCGCCGATTTTTGTGACCTTGCCTGGGACAAACAGGCCATTGCTCATCGCACACTTGTCCTGGAACAAATGCTTACTACAGGCGGCGGATGGCAGGATCAGTACGGGGGCATCCTCCCCGGCATAAAGCTTTTGGAGACAGTCCCGGGTACACAAAAACAAATGGGTATCCGCTGGCTTCCCGATCTGCTGCTCACACAATCCCCTTTCAAACAGAACTGGCTGCTCTATTATACCGGAATTACAAGAGTTGCCAAAAATATACTGGGCGAAATTGTACGTGGAATGTTCCTGAATCAGGGCTCACGTCTTCGCATTATTGACAGCATCAAGGAACATGCAACCGAAACCTACGACGCTATTCAGCAATGCGATTATGAAAAAACAGCGCGCATGATCAAACGTTCGTGGGAGCTGAATAAAGCACTCGATCCCGGTACCACAAATGCTGAAATCAATTCAATCATTTCAAAAATAGAGGATATGACCCTGGGCTATAAGTTGCCTGGCGCCGGCGGAGGTGGTTATCTGCTTGCATGTGCAAAAGATGAATCAGCGGCAGCACGCATCAGAGATATCCTGACCAAAGAACCGCCCAACAGCAAAGCTCGTTTTGTAGAGATGTCGCTCAATAACAACGGACTGGAAATTTCAAGATCATAAGTATAACAGACAAATGGATGCACAAATACCCAACGGCATTATTGAACTGGAAGAAATGGAGTTTTATGCTTACCATGGCTGCTTCAGAGAGGAAAACGTGGTAGGAAACCGCTTCATCGTTAATATTGCCATTAAAACAGATATGACCTTACCCATGAAAAGCGATAAAATAAATGATGCTCTCAATTATGTGAAGGTATACGAACTTGTACGCCATGAGATGCAGCAAACGTCGAACCTGCTGGAAAACGTCACGGCCCGCATTGTTGATTCGCTTTACCGAAACTTTCCTCAAATAAAATGGACACGGGTAAAAGTTTCCAAAATGAACCCTCCAATGGGAGGCCAGATGAAAAAAGTGAGTGTTACCCTGGAAAAAAGCTTAAATACAGAAACGCAATGATGTAATATTATTGTAATAAGAGAGTTATTACTTAAGCTATGATTTCATAAACATTCAATTGCGCGGCACTTGAAAAAGTTTAGCGGAGCATTGGTTTAATGCAGCCACAACAATTTATCCCGGCAATAATTTTGAAACATTTTTGGGCAAAATGGAAATTTATCTCTATTTTTGCAACCGCTGTTTTGGTAAGTAAAAGGCCGGCGGGTCGAATGGAATAAGCCCTGAAGTACCGGGTCTAAGCCGAAATGGTGATTACAATAAATTGTAAGTATGGTCGGTTGGCCGAGTGGCTAGGCAGCGGTCTGCAAAACCGCGTACGGCGGTTCGAATCCGCCACCGACCTCCCAAAGGAGTGATAAACACAATTGTTTTTCGCTCCTTTTTTATTTAACCTGCTTTATTCCTTTCTGAATTTCAGAATCCTGTTGTCATTACCTGTTAAGCGTATTTTGGCAATATATATTCCCGATCTCAAAGCGGAAACATTGATGCGACTGTCAAAATGACCGGTAACGTGTGCCGGCTGACCGGTCATATCGAAAATAAGAACTTCCTCAACTTTTTTGTCCGACCGGATAGAAATAAACTCACGGGCAGGGTTTGGGAATAATATTACCTCATCACCTCTTTCTGCCATATTGCTGAATGTAAAGGTTCCATGCGCGCCCAGTCCCGAAACATCATCTGTGTCGGCAGCAATCCATTCTGCAGCCAGGGTATTAAAATCCGTTTCATTGTCAGCCCGACTTGCGCCTGAAGTTACATCGGTTTTCCGGCGCAAAGTTCTCTCCGCAGTTCTTAACACCCCGCTGGTCCAGCAAGTTCCGGGATCAACGCCAATGCAACCGAAAACATCGACATAAGCATCCTGTGGAATTTTGTAAATGGCCACAGCATCGTCACCATTAAAACTAAGAGAACCTGTTAAGGTATCCGGAGTACTATATAATTCAGCACTTAAGTGTGCAACAACAAAGACACCTCCATGATTGAGCATTCCTTCCAGAGAAATTGGAGAGTTCGGCTCCAGATTTCCGTTAAAAAAAATATGAATCTCATAATCGGATAAATCCACCGATTGCCCGGTTCCGTTGTATATCTCGAGATACTTATTATTGCTGCTTCCCTCGATATATTCTGAAATAATCAGGTCGTTGGTCGAAGGTTGTGCCGTCAGGAGAAAAGGAACAAAAAAAGCAATTAAGATTAGGTTAAGTTGTTTCTTCATGATTCTAAAGATTAGGGAATATAATTAAACTAAAAGTGAGCCCGGTCTAAAAAGCATCTTTATTGCCAAACTCTGTGTTGTTTTAATTTTTTGCATCCTCATTAACAACAAGTTAACTCCGGTACAAAAATTTAAAACGCCTTGATTTTGACAAAAATATGCTTTTTATACCGCACTCAAAAGTAAAAATAGAAATTAATTAATTAGTGCCTGTCTATAAACTCGCAAAAAATTTTTACAATATGTGTGTCTGTTCAGAAAGTGCCGGTTGCAAGGCTTGCGAATTCGTCTATGAAAAGGATTTGTCCGATTGTTTCAATAACTATATAAAAGCGTTATTTTTGTACGTCTGTATTTATTTGAATTGGCGACAGCATCAGGAAAACAGGGATAATAAAAGGTGCTGAACATTTCCGATGCATAAGGAAAACAATAGTTCGTTAACTTTTGTAATCGCCTTGTGAATCTGTTAAAAAAGAAAGTATCCGTTTTTTGTGAAGTAAAAAAGAATAAAGTAACAGGTTTTTAAAGTCTGGTCGTTTATGAGCAAAACTGAAGAAGGAGCTACACCTGCCCCAAAAAGTAATTTTATCCATCAGGAGATAGAGAAAGATCTGAAAGAAGGGAAAAACGGCGGCGCCGTGCTAACACGTTTCCCTCCGGAGCCCAACGGTTATCTTCATATCGGTCATGCCAAATCCATCTGCCTGAATTTCGGACTGGCAGAAAAATACAACGGCGGCTGCAATCTTCGCTTTGATGACACCAATCCGACCAAAGAAGAGGTTGAATATGTAGAGTCCATTAAGCAGGATGTTCGCTGGCTTGGATTTGAGTGGGAAGGTCAGGAGAAATATGCTTCCGACTATTTCGATCAGCTTTTTGAGTGGGCAGTAAAGTTGATAAAAAATGGCAAGGCTTATGTAGACGATCAGAGTGCCGAAGCCATCGCTGCACAAAAAGGGACGCCTACCGAACCCGGCGTGGAAAGTAAATACCGCAACCGTAGTGTGGAAGAAAATCTGGACCTTTTCATGCGCATGAAGAACGGCGAATTCAAAGAAGGAGAGCGTGTTCTGCGTGCCAGAATAGACATGGCCTCGCCCAATATGCACATGCGCGATCCGATTATGTATCGCATTATTCATAAAAGCCACCATCGCACAGGCGATAAGTGGTGCATTTATCCTATGTACGATTTTACACACGGGCAGAGCGATTTCATTGAGGGGATTACGCACTCAATCTGTACGCTTGAATTTGAAGTGCACCGGCCGTTGTATAACTGGTTTCTCGACCAGATACTTGAAGGAGAACCCGAGCCGGAACGGCGCCCGCGTCAGATTGAGTTCGCACGCCTAAACCTCAACTATACCGTAATGAGCAAACGGCGCCTCCTGGAACTGGTGCAAAAAGGTATCGTGAATGGATGGGACGATCCCCGGATGCCCACCATTTCGGGCCTTCGCCGTCGTGGATACACGCCTGCCTCTATCCGCATGTTTGCCGAAAGAGTAGGCGTGGCAAGACGCGATAATATTATTGATGTGGCTCTTCTTGAACACTGTATACGTGAGGACCTGAATAAACGGGCACCCCGCGTCAATGCAGTAATTGATCCGGTAAAACTTGTATTGACCAACTATCCTGAAGACAAGGTGGAATGGATGGAGGCCGTCAACAATCCTGAAGATGAAAGTCAGGGAACCCGCAAAATACCATTTACCCGTGAATTATACATCGAACGCAACGACTTCATGGAAAATCCGCCTAAAAAATTCTTCCGATTAGGACCGGGACGTGAAGTTCGACTAAAAAACGGATACATCATCAAGTGCGAGGATTACAAAAAGAGCGAAAACGGAGAGGTGGAAGAAATCTATTGTACCTATGATCCGGAAACCCGAAGTGGAAATGACACCAGTGGGAAAAAAGTAAAAGGAACCCTTCACTGGGTCAGTGCTTCACACAGTCTGCCGGCAGAGGTACGCCTATACGACCGCCTGTTTATGGATGAAGACCCGGCAGGTCATAAAGACAAAGATTTCAAAGAGTTTCTCAACCCCGATTCTCTAAACATACTTAATAATTGCCGGGTTGAACCGTCGCTGAAGGATGTTAAGGCATTGGATTTTTTCCAGTTTCAGAGACTGGGATACTTTTGTGTAGACCCGGACAGTACCCCCGAACACCTTGTATTTAACCGGACTGTCCCCCTTCGAGATACCTGGGCAAAACTGGCGAAAAAGTAATTTCACTTAAACCATTGCCTTTTTGGGCTTAAAGATACGCAGGAATCGTTTTACGTGTCTGCGAGTCAAAGAAGTGGCAATATGGCTGCCAATCAAAGAGTATGCAAACATGGCGGGATCGTTTTTCGATGCCATCGCATATTCTTCGGCCATAATAGACAGGTAAACAGGACGATTTGTTAATTTCTGAAGATTCCGGATTCCTGTACGGGGAGAAATTCGTTTTTTTACTTTTATTCTGTTCAGGTCAACCATTGAAAAAGAGTAATTCTTCAACGAATTCTTGTTAATAAGGACGTTTCCCGTACTTAGGTCGCCGTGCCAGATTCCCGCAGGATGAACTTTGGTGGCCATAAACCGGGCAAATCCGCCCAAAATCTCTTTGGCTTCAGGATGTTCCCCCTTTATAATATCTGATAACATGAAATTGTATTGCTGACACAGAGAGACGTAGAAGCTGGTTTTCAGTATCCCCCATCTCCCTTTAACTTCAACATATCCCAACGGATACGGTGTATCTATACCTTTTTTCAAAAGAAACTTTGCCAGATTATATGATCTCTCAGCCTTTGAAGGCCTGAACCAGGAATACATAAAACGATTAAAAACAGTAACTTTATTAAATGCTTTAACACACAGATCAACGCCACCAAAGTTTATGATCTTAATCTCATTGCGATCGTTTTTGATGGTTGTTCCTTCATTACGGAAAGTATACGGAAGGTTTTCCATAAAATGCATCAGATCGCTTATATCAGTATGAAATCTCACTTTTTGAACAGGCATACGACGAGGTTTTTTAGTTGCTATTCCCCCTATTTCTCTGTATAATACTCACTTATCAAAAATTTCGAAATTTCTCACAAAATCAGGAACAGAAAGGGTATACTTACATGATTGATTTTACACAAATTCTTTTTGACAATTTCTGTCATGCTCGTTTCAAATGTAAAATTAGTACCGATATGGAAGTATGTCATTCCCAAACCTGTCGAAATGGTAAAAACAAAGGATCACTAAACGAAAATGGAGGACGAAACGAAAAAGAACAACAAAAAACCGGAACAGGTAAATGGAAGGCAAAATCCAAATGAATCCCGCTCCGGCAAAAAAGAAAACAGACCTAAATATTATTTTGAAGAACTAGTCAGTTAAAAAAAGCCTAAACGCAGAGACGCAATGACGC
This sequence comes from Anaerophaga thermohalophila str. Valhall, assembly GCF_000250735.1. Lineage (GTDB taxonomy): Bacteria > Bacteroidota > Bacteroidia > Bacteroidales > Marinilabiliaceae > Anaerophaga > Anaerophaga thermohalophila_A. The sequence goes on along the minus strand of NZ_AHZV01000146.1, from coordinate 6,220 downwards.
AAAGTTTTTATTATGAGAGGTAGAGACGCCCAAATTGGGCGTCTTTACCTTACCAGGCATTTGCAAGAGTTTTATTGAGTGTTGTATTACATATAAAATAACACTACTGACCAAGTAAAATAAAATGGATCTAATGAAGTCCTGTATTTATGTGCGTTCTGAATACTTTTACACAGTTCAGAGGTAGGTTCGCATCAAAAAAATTCCGTTAAGAAAATCAGTGATGCTTGATGCAATATTTTATGCTTAATACGACACTGGGAGTTTTGTCTTTTTTTATTCCGCGCCAAGAACGCAAAATCAAAGGAACGTTAAAACCGCAAAGGAAAGCCTTACATTCTCTTAATCTTTGAGCTGAATCGCTCTGATCGGTTCGGCCGCTTGCTTGCAGGAATTTGGGTTATAGTCTTTTGCATGATAATATTTTGCGGTTTTTGCGTGGAAATTTTTATCAGCACCCAAAAATAATAATGTCAATCTTTAACCCTGCCGAAAGTAAGTGTTTTTACCATCCAGTCGGGCAAAGGTTTTTGTGGATTCCGCTTTTTAAGATTGATATACAATCCCAACTTTTCGACAACCGGGAGTTTATGGGTTTCCACAAACTCAATGGGCGTTCCGTCCGGATCGGAAATATAAGAGAAATGGCCTGCAGCACTTCCCATATCAAAGCTGTCGGCACTATTCACCGTAAACGGAAAACCTTTTGCCTCGCATTCTTTTTGCAAAGCTTCCATTCCGGTAATATCGAAGCAAATATGAATAAAACCCAGCTCGCCCCAGATGCGATTTTCAAAGATTTGTTTCGGAGTCCGCTCCAATGACTGAACCAATTCTATTTGAGTAGGCCCTAATAATTTGCTAAAAGGACCGGTCCGTCGCTTTTTATGACCAAGCAGAACACGACGATACTTTTGTTTCCCTCCCGGCAACGGATTGAAATCATCGAATACATCGGTTTTATCAAATATCACCTCATCATACTGGAGAATACCGGAATAGACCTCACGGGCCCTGTCAATATCCGAAACACCAATAACGGCACCCGCCACTCCGCCCGTGGGCGATTTCTGTTTCATAAAATAATGGTGGTCTTCCACCACTTCGAAAATATTACTGTAAGGGTCGGCCAGATAATAGTGCAACTGTCCTGCCGGATTTTTTACCGGTTCACCAATCAGGTTTACGCCCATCAATTTATGTTGTTTGTAAGCAGCCGTTACATCACGACATTTCATCCGGGTAATAAATATTCCGGTGTCTCCCAGTTGAACATCAAAAGCAGGTGGTTTAGGCTCCATCCGGGTGTGTTGCCAGACTTCAAAACCGCCACCGCCTTCCATATTCATGGCCAAAGCAGCATAACGTTCGCAATCTTTCCCGTTGGTATAATGGTGCATAAGCTTAGCCGTTGCCGTATCTTCAAAAACATTAATATCCATTCCGAAATTTTTGCGATACCATCTCCAGGCTTCTTTAGCATCTTTTAATCCTATTCCTATCTGCTGTATTCCACAAATATTTTTCTGCATGTTATTTGGAATTTAATTCTTTATTTTTGAGTGCGGTCTAAAAAACATCTTTGTTGCCAAACTCTGTGTTATTTTAAATTTTTGCATCCTCATTAACAACGAGTTAACTCCGTTGTAAAAATTTAAAACGCCTTGATTTTGACAAAAATATGCTTTTTATACCGCACTCATTTTTGTTACCATGCGATGATAAAGGGCAGGAACAAAACGCCGGATGTAAACCATGATAAGTTCCTTATTCCCTACCAATATATCTTTTCGTTCTTTCTTTATTGCTTTTACAATTTTTGAGGCACACACTTCAGGTAACATACCACCGGCCTGACCGTCATCCATTTTATTGTAAGGCTTGCCGTCTCCGGTAACGGCATTCAACGAAATATTTGTTTTCACACGCCCTGGCGAAACAATGGTTACATTAATATTATCGGGCTTCAGTTCTGCACGTAATGATTCAAAATAGCCCTGAATTGCATGTTTCGAAGCCGAATAAGCCGTTCGCAAAGGGAATCCGAATTTCCCGGTAATGCTGCTGATTACGACAATATGCCCGCTCCCGTTTTTCAACATGTAAGGCAGTACGAGTTTGGTCAGTTTTATAGCCCCGAAAAAGTTAACTTCCATTATGCTTCGGTCAACATCGAACGAAGTTTCTTTGGCAAGAGAACGTTGACTCCTCCCTGCATTATTGATCAGGATATCAATGCTGCCAACTTTCTTCACAACATTTTCGACAACAATTTCCAGGCCTTCGGTATCCGACAAATCAAGCGGTTGCACCACGCAAAAGGAAGTATATTCCAAACAGGCCTCCTTAACCTTCTCAAGCTTTTCCCGGTTGCGTGACGAGAGTATCAGGTCTGCCCTTTCGCGTGCAAGAGCATGAGCAAGCGCTTCACCAATTCCGGATGAAGCTCCAGTTATCCATATTTTTTTGTTTTTCAACTTTTTCACCTGACAAAGATAAAACTTCTGTATAGAAAAAAGGAGTCTGATTAAGACATAGCTATTATTCAGGAGGGACACAAATATTAAAATCTCACTTCAGCCCTGATGCGAATACCATCCTTGTCGGTAAATGGTTCGTCGAGGTAATGATTTCCGAGAAGATGAACATATTCCACCCTTAAAAATTTAAGAATATTGGTGAGCCCGACGCCGATTTCGGCATAAGGCATACCATCTTCAACCGAATATTGAGCCGGCAGGTCAAAAACACCTTTATAGGAATCGGTCAGTGTGCCGTAATGCCCTTTAAAAGACAAGACCTCTCTCAACTTCAGTTTTTTAATCAGCGGCAGGCGATTAAGAAGAATCCCTCCACCATTGAAATGAAAGTGGGTATTAGTGTACAAATTATGAGCAAACGCAGCGTGATGCAATAAATTAAACCTGTATTTTGCATATCCCAACGACATGGAACCAACCGGCTGGTCAAGCAAATCATAAGGTGCCTCTCCCCCCAGATAGCCAGCGTTCAGCATATATTCCAAAAAAATCTGCCCCATGTTTATCCGCCCTTTAATCGAACCGTGAAAATGCCAGTAAAGACCCGATTCACTCATTTTTTCACCGGGCAGTAACGTTTGCCCGATGTCAAAACTCAAATTAATGACCGGTATCGGGTCCAGGTAATAAATACGATCGAAATAGAACTTGTCATAATGTTGTCCCGACACAATTCGCAGGTTCATCAGCAGGCCATAGTTCTCATAGGTACTGTAATCTGCATCACCACGGTAAAAACGAACATCGGGAGTTGCTTTATTATAGAGATAATAGGGTGAAAACTCCAGTTGATAGTCGTCGTTAACATTGTATTCAAACCTGATATCAAATCTTTTCTCTTCTTTCAGATAAGGATTTTTCTCCCGGGTTGTAAAAGCGGCAATAAGATTACCATTCCCTTTATTGTTGGGATTATTTTTTATGAACCGGTAAAATTTATCATGGGTAATGAGTGAATAATCATCGGAATAATTGATACGGAAAATAAACTTATCCGTTTCGAGCGGCTGATAAACCATGTTTCCTCCGTATTTGATTTCGCGATTACGAGTACCGGCACCCAGGAAACCACCGATGGAAAAATGTTCCGACAACTGTTCACTGGTTCGCAAAGGTATAGTAAAGCGATGTCCTTCAATGGCATTGGTACTGTAGATATCAAATACCGGCCCGATATCAATTTTCCCGGCATTCAGATAACCGGTTAGTGCAAGGCCGCCAACGGCATCCACACCCTTAATCAACTTTTGCTGCTGCAGTTGTTCCACCCTGTAATAATCGTCCCTTTTAATTTGACTGGAGGCAAACTCGGGCAGTTGGCCCCAGCTTTCAGCCCGCAGGTTATTTAACCGGGACGACACGGAATATTGTGTCAGTTTGTTTACCATCCAGTTGCCGCCCTCGATGTCATCAACCCTTTCGGAGCTGTAAACCGGAGCAGACTCGTTATCAGGGGTGAGCGATAAATTTATTCTCACGTCCTGCTCGTTAAAGAACCATTTATCTCCCGGCAATTTTTTATAAGTTACCCGTCCTCTGAAACCTTTCACAAAGTTCAGATTGGCTTCTTTAGAGATATGAACTTCCATTTTTGCAAGTGCAAAGCTCTTATCTTCAATTTCAAAATTTCCGGAAAAGAGTTGATCGTACCTGTTTTTGGGGGCAAAAGAAAACTGAAAATGCTTCACACCGTCCACCACGACACTGTCATTGAGATAAAGATTATAGCGCGACAAAGCATTTCTGCCTATCGGGGAAAGAAATTCACGATTAAGGATCTTGATTTGCTCGTTATAAAAATTCAAATCAACCGCCACCTCACGTAAAACATAGGTTTCGATGGCCTGATTAATTTTTGGAAAGATACCCTCTTTCTTATGGTAGAGCACACGTGTACTGTCACCCGAAATTTCCTCAGCACTTTCAGCCAGATAAACCGGAGAGAAACGCAATTTCCGATTGTCGGATTCAACGGTTACTTCTTCAAAATCTTCAATGAAATGAGTAACATTGGAGGCCGTATCAATGGCAAGGTATACATTAGTACTCGAAAGTGTTTTGTAATGCTGAATACTGTTTATTTGCCGTCTATTTTTTTCTTTGTTCTCCTGAATCTTTTCAAACAAAACAACCGCTCTTTCCACTTCAGGTTTGACAGTGACTTCATCAATCATCCTTACATCCTGCTTCAGGTATACTGTCAATGAATGCGAAACAACAGGATTCATCACTATTTCTTTAGGGGAATACCCTACCGATGAAAACATCAGAGTATCGTTCTTTGCGCATTCCAAAGAGAAGCTTCCGTCAATATCGCTTTGTGTTCCCTGCAAAGTCCCCTTCACCCAGATATTTACAAACGGAACCGGTTCTTTTGTCTCCTCGTCTTTAACAACTCCTTCCACCTTCTGAGCGGACAACAAAGTGCCACCAATCGATAATAAACCGACTGCAACCAAAAATCTGTACACCATAAAAATTCTATCTGCTCCGTTCGCCTTTTAACAACCAATAAAGCCCCTTTACACCAATCTTTATATCATCCAGTTTCAGTAATACAAAAATCTTCTCGATATATGCAAGGGCACCCCATCCTACAGCCAGATAATACAGCCAGGGCCAGAAACCAAAGACGAACAAAATAAAAAAGAAAATGCCCTGAAGATAACCTGCTGAAACAGCAGAATAAAGGTGAAGACCTGGAATTTTTCCGAAACGTATAAATGAGATGATGTAACTGAGAATAAACACGCCCAAAAACAGGTAAAGTATCCAGGCATGTGGTTCTATTTCGTTCCACTTAAAGATAAACAACCCGAGTAATGCCATGGCATAAGTTACAATATCGGCCAGGTTGTCGAGTGCAGCACCAAAATTGGTTTGCAGATTAAAAAAACGGGCGATGTTTCCGTCAAGTATATCGCTGACCAGACTTATGCATAAGAGGATCACAAACCAGTTTTCGCGACCCGTTAGTGCCATAAAAAGTATTACCGGGAAGACCAGCAACCGGTACAAGCTAAGCAAATTGGGCACATTAAGTACTTTCTCTCCTTTGATTGTCAGTTGTCTCATATTTTCATCCGTATAAAATTTATTTATTAAGGTCGAATGGAACTCGCATGCAAGAACTTTTACATGTTCCTTTTGTGGCAAACTTTGCCATGCTCGTTTCATCAGTATAAAATTAATCTAAGTTATTGGTCTGATGGAACTCGCATGATTGGGTTTATACATGTTCTCCTGTGACAAACCTTGTCATGCTCGTTTCATTATAAATAACATGAATAGGGTCTAAAAAGCCTCTTTGGTGCCAAACTCTTTGTCTTTTTATATCACACTCATAACATGCAAAATTAATTATTGTTTTTTGCCTGTTGAAATAAAATTAAAAATTAAATCAAGTTTCCGTTTATCTAATTCTTTGTTTTTTAATTTCTTATATTTCATTTTTAATACCACTCCGCTTAGTCAATTTAAGCCACTAAAACACGAGAGCACATAATAAGGTAATAAGGTCAGGGATATGGTTGAGATGCTTTCCTTGTTACTAAGGTTTAAGATTGAAAATAAGGTTTTTCCCGTTCCAATTTCATTCTTAGGTCATGGTAAATTTATTTTTCCAAAACCTTATTTTTTTCTCTCAACCTAAGTAACCAGGAACACACTCTGAATCAAAA
>NZ_AHZV01000147.1 GCF_000250735.1 Anaerophaga thermohalophila str. Valhall | reverse complement strand
TAAAAGCATCTTTGTTGCCAAACTCTGCGTTGTTTTAAATTTTTGCATCCTCATTAACAACGGGTTAACTCCGGTACAAAAATTTAAAACGCCTTGATTTTGACAAAAATATGCTTTTTATACCGCACTCACATATTCTTTAGTGACAAACTTTATCATGCTCGTTTCATTCGTATAAAGTTTATTATTAAGGCCGAATGGAACTCGTCCCTGCCTGCCCCGGTTTATCGGGGAGTAATCGTGACTTGTTTCAATTGCCTGCCTGAATCAATAAAGGCTATGAACGCTTCAATATTCCGTAGAACAAAATGTTCAGGATATTGTCGAGTTGCAACCTGAAATCGTCAAAATTTTCTATTCCTCTGAATAAAGGCAGTTCCAGACCGCGCAAAGCCGTACTGATACCAATGGCAGCAAGTTTGAGATTTTTAATATCGAACTCTCCCGATGTGACTCCTTCTTCCATAATGGTCTTCAGCATTTCCTGTTCGGTCTTTTCCGAATTCTCCCTTACTTCCTCAAGAAAATGGTAATCGCCATAGGTCTCATCGCGCATGGCCTTTTGATAATTTTCCAACTCCCGCAAAGTTTCCATTCTGATAATAACGTAGTCATGAAATTTCTGACGGGGTTTGTAATTACTGTTAACCACCTCACGAAGCCGGTTTTCAAGTAATTCAGCCTCAAGTTCGATGACTGCCTGAAAGATCTCTTCTTTATTTTTAAAATAATAATAAAGAGAACTCTTTCCTTTCCTCAGGGCAAGTGCAATGTCCTCCATTGTGGTTTTACGATACCCGTATTTAGCAAAAAGATCACGGGCCGATTTAAGAATCGAATTCCGGACAGTGTCTTGTCCCGATACAAATGAATTAAAGATGTTGCTCATAATATTTAAACTTAAGGTTACAGGATAGATGTTAGGTTGTTAGGATTGTTAGGTTGTTAGGATTGTTAGGTTGTTAGGGTTGTTAAGTTGTTAGTTCCGGGTTGCTGGTCTTGTTGTTTGGTTGCTGGTTGTTCAATCTTTACCTCAACCTTAGTTTCAACCTGGATAGGGAACAGGTGCCGGGTTGTTAAGTTGTTGGTTCCGGGTTTAGGGTTTCTTGTTGTTTGGTTGACCATGCCTAAATCCCCCAAAGGGGGACTTTTATTCCGGGGCACTCTTTTTCAATTTGTATTGAGTTCTCCACCTCAAAAGTCAGTAAAAAAGCCAAAACGCAGAGACACAATGACGCAAAGTTTTTATTATGAAAGAGTTGTGGCTTGCACCTTGAGTTGCATAAACAATTAATTACCATAAATCTGTAAAAGTTAAACGGGGTGTTGCAATCTCAATCATTAAAATAATCCGTGAGCCCGGTCAAAAAAGCATCTTTGTTGCCAAACTCTGTGTTGTTTTAAATTTTTGCATCCTCATTAACAACGAGTTAACTCCGGTACAAAATTTTAAAACGCCTTGATTTTGACAAAAATATGCTTTTTATACCGCACTCATCCGTGTTCGCTCGGCTCTGCCGCTTTGCTTGCAAAGAATCTGTGTCCTCTGTGGTGCAATCTCAACCTTAACCTTAACCTTTACCTCAACCTGATTGTCTTAAAATCAGGGTGCCAGTGTAAAATCAAGCTGTCTTCTTTCGAGATTGGCCCGGGCAATTTGTATTCGAACCGAATCTCCCAATTGATATTTGCGATTTTTATGTCTCCCCACCAGGCAATAATTATCCTCATCAAACTGGTAAAAATCATCATCGAGGTCACGGATGGGAACCATTCCTTCGCATTTGTTCTCGTCGAGTTCAACGTAAATACCCCATTCGGTCACTCCCGAAATAACACCGTCGAATATTTCACCAATTCTGTCCTGCAAGAATTCCACCTGCTTATATTTAATGGAGGCGCGCTCAGCATCGGCTGCTCTTATTTCCATTTTTGAGCTGTGGTCGCATAGTTCTTCATATTTGTCGGATGACACCGAACGACCGCCATCAAGATATCGTTGCAGAAGCCGGTGTACCATCATGTCGGGATAACGTCTTATGGGTGATGTAAAATGCGTATAATACTTAAATCCCAGTCCGTAGTGCCCTATGTTATGCGTCGAATAAAAGGCTTTCGACATGGTACGTATGGCCAGTGTTTCCACAATATTTTGCTGCTTTTTCCCCTGAACCTCATCCAGAAGGCGATTCAGCGAGTGACTGATGGTTTCGCGCCCTTTGGGCATAGCCTCAAATCCCAGTTTGCGGACAAACTTGCTGAAAGTTTCATACTTCTCGGGGTCGGGTTCATCATGAATCCGGTAAACAAAAGTTTTGGCGTTTTTCCCGGGAGCTGAATTCTTCCCATCCAACTCATTACGTCCAATAATTTCAGCCACCCTTTTGTTGGCCAGCAACATAAATTCCTCAATCAGCTTATTGGCTTCTTTCGCCTCTTTGAAGAAAACGCTTAACGGATTTCCTTTTTCATCCAGTTCAAATTTTACCTCAATGCGTTCAAAATCAATAGAGCCTTTACTAAACCGTTCTTTTCGGAGTTTTTGGGCCAAATCGTTCAGCACCTTCAACTCGTTGTTCAAATCTCCTTCGCCTGTTTCAATGACTGCCTGAGCTTCTTCATAAGTAAACCTTCTGTCGCTTCGAATGACTGTTCGCCCAACCCAACTGTCGAGAATCCTGGCATCATTATCAAGCTCAAATACCGCCGAAAAGCAAAGCTTGTCCTCGTCGGGCCGCAAAGAGCACAATTCGTTACTCAACCGCTCGGGAAGCATAGGCACCACCCTGTCAACCAGATAAACAGAAGTCGCCCGCTCTGCCGCTTCCTTATCGATAACAGTCTTTGGCTGAACATAATGAGTGACATCGGCTATATGGATCCCCACTTCCCAATTCCCGTTTTTTAGCTTTCTGAGAGAGAGGGCATCATCAAAATCTTTGGCATCGGCCGGATCAATGGTAAAAGTAGTTACCTTGCGAAAATCCCGTCTTTTCTTTATCTCAGCTGCAGGAATCTTATCGTTAATCTTTTCGGCAGCAGCTACTACCTTACCCGGATATTTATAGGGCAGATTAAACTCTGCAAGGATGGCGTGCATTTCAGTGTTGTTTTCACCGGGATTACCAAGAATATCAATAACCTTTCCGATAGGATTTTTGGCTTTTTCCGGCCACCCGGTAATAGCTACCACGGCCTTTTGTCCGCTTTTCCCTCCCTTGAGATGTTCGGGCGGAATAAAAATGTCGTGATGCATCACACGCGAGTCCGCCACAAGAAAAGCGAAGCCTTTGGAGACTTCCAGCGTACCGACAAAATGATCACGGCTGCGTTCGAGAATTTCGATTACTTCCCCCTCGGCCTGTTTTCGGGGCTTACGCGCATACTGAAGCACCCTAACCCGGTCGCCGTTCAGGGCATGTCCCAAATTGCTCTGAGCTACAAAAATATCTTCATCGCCTTCATCGGGAACGATATAAGCCGTGCCCCGCGAGGTCATCTCCACAACACCTTCGACATAAGTCCCCGGTGTCATGAGCAACTTGAACCTGCCGGTAGATACTTCTTTCAGAAAGTTTTCTTCACTCAGTTCGAAAAGAAAAACTTCAATTTGCAGTTTTGTTTTTTCTTTGTGATTCCCAAAGCTGCAGAAACCTGCTTGTAATTGTACGTTTTATGCGGATTGTTTTCGAATAAATTCTTAACTGCTGAACGCAGGTCACTCTTCTTAAATATTTTATAGTTTTGTTTTTCTTTTTAGACATAAAAATCTGATTAGTGAAAAATTGGTTTTATTAGTGTCTGTCCACAAACTGCCATTGACCGTATTAGTTAAATCGTTGAACCTGTTTTTCTTTCTCCAGGCCAACTCAAAGATCGACCAAAATATACAATGTTTTGAATCTTTTATCAGGCTCAAAGATAAGAATATCGAGAATATTTGTAAAGTAGTCGATTAATTTGTTCGATAAAAGTTGTAATTTGCGCCATTAATTGTACAAAATTTTTATAAGCAAATATTTATAAGCCCGATCTAAAAAGCATCTTTGTTGCCAAACTCTGTGTTGTTTTAAATTTTGCATCCTCATTAACAAATAGTTAACTCCGGTACAAAAATTAAAAACGCCTTGATTTTGACAACAAAGATGCTTTTTATACCGCACTCATTAAGATTTAACAGAGTATTATTTATTAACTCATCAAAAAATTCAGAGTTTAAACAAATAATAGTTTCTTTAAATGGCAAAAATTCCATTTCTATCCGCTTTTTATTTTTTGCTTTTTTATATTCCCGCTCAAAATATGTACAGCCAGGATTATGCCCGGCATATGGCAGGTGTATCATTAGGGTTAGACGCTATATCATTAATTACCTCACTGAAAGAAGATGACCTTGACTATTATGAAGACGATCATGAATATGAAGAAGGAGGAATAGTGCAGTTGGGGCTATACTATAAGTTTAAACCTTTACCCAAATGGGATTTTGATATTGGGTATAAAATTGCGGCCTATACTTTGGGCAGCTATGAATATACTGAAAATGATCTGCAACATTCATATAGTTCAAAAGCAGACCACCTTGCTTTTACACGAGTTAATTTTTACCCCTGGAATGCCTATGAAAATAAACTTGTTATTTTTTATACCTCCTTAGAGACAGGAAACCACTGGTCTGACGGGCGATTAATTCTTTCTGATACCGATGGAAGACGGTTGGAAACAGAAAAACTGTTGACCGGGAATATTTATTTTGAATATAAAATTGGTTTAAAGGCAGCCCTTCAAAACAATCAATTTTTTGATGCCCTTGCATTAGATAGTGGGAATCAATAATATATATTATGCCAGATGCGTTTATGATGATTTAAAATCAAAAAACAAACCGGTAAGAATTAGCGGAGGACCGGCGTTAATCATGTCATTAAGGTTTGAATTCAACCGACTTAATAAAGGTCCAAAAAGAAAGTCAGAAAAAATAAATTATCCGGACTGGTTTCGACCTGTGGATGAATAAGGTATATTCAATCAAAAACATAAAATCCCATTTTTTCAGGATGGTCCAAAACTTTCCGGTGCGCGGGAATTTTTTTCAGCATCTTCAATGCCACTAAATCACCACCCGCAGCTATAATATAAATATAGCCGTAGAGCCAGAATCCGAAAGAACCTGTAAAGAGAGAAATTACAAACGGAACCGCGCCAAGGACTAACAGGGGGAGCAATGCACCAACCCGGTAATACTGTACGCGTATAGGTGTTGTACAATGACAATAAGGTGTATAAGTGGACTTGTCAATCCCGAATTTCACCGATTTATAGCCTCCCCGGGCAAATATCCCAAAGACTAATGCATGTAGTAACTCATGCAAAGGAACACCAACAATCACCAGGAACAAAAACAGAAGGAGTCCTTTTACCGACCAATCCCAAAACGGTTCTGCTCCGTGAATTACGAAAAACGGAATCCCGGTTGCAAACAGAACAGGAAGAATCATTCCTCCGGCCTTTTTGGCAGTTTCTTCTATGGTCAGCGATATTTCAGTCACTTTTGGGGAACAATCATCTAACTTTAACCAGTCACAAAGTTAACCTGCTTTATTCATAAGTTTTC
>NZ_AHZV01000148.1 GCF_000250735.1 Anaerophaga thermohalophila str. Valhall | reverse complement strand
GAAAACTTATGAATAAAGCAGGTTAAAGTCTCTCGTCTATCATTGACATACTACATCTTCTCATGAAAATAGATTTAAATACAAATAACTATATTACAGTTCATTACGAGTTTATAAAGGAGTGTTGCAGATAAAAACAAACTCTTCAATGACTAAAAACCTAGTTATTTCACTTCAAATCTTTCCTGTTACTCCAAAACGGGTATTACAAAAGAAAGTTCAAATAATTAGTTTCCGTCCATAAAGTGCCATTTACTGTGTTACGCTCGTCCGAAAATTACTCATTTACGATGAGTAAACTCCGTGTTATGGCGGCTTCGCAAGCCTTGCAACCGGCACTTTCTGAACAGACACACAATATTGCAAAAATTTTGTGAGTTTATAGACATGCACTAATTAGTCTGATTCGGAATAATTCCTCTCTGGCTTGTCCGGGTTAGGAGATAGATCATTACGGACAAAATCTACATTTTTCCGAATCTCATTCCTTAATGGAACAATTTTTGATAATTTAGACGCGGCAAAAGCCATCTACTGCACATGAAACGAACATGGCAAGGATTGCAACAATTAGAATATATATAAGTTCTTGCATGCAAGTTCCATTAGGCCTTGAAAAATAAATTTTATACTAATGAGTGCGGTATAAAAAGCATATTTTTGTCAAAATCAAGGCGTTTTAAATTTTTGTACCGGAGTTAACTCGTTGTTAATGAGGATTCAAAAACTTAAAACAACACAGAGTTTGGCAACAAAGATGTTTTTTAGACCGGACTCACTAATGAATAATCCAAAAAACAAATAGTCTCATGGATCAATCCGTAGATATTAAAGAGTTGAATGAACGTATAAAAGAAGAAAGTTCATTTGTTGACCTCCTGACCATTGAAATGAATAAAGTCATTGTTGGTCAAAAACACCTGGTTGAAAGTTTGCTTATTGGCCTCCTTTCAGACGGACACATTCTTTTGGAAGGAGTTCCGGGTCTGGCCAAAACATTGGCCATAACAACACTGTCAAAAGCGGTTAGCGCCGATTTCAGCCGCATTCAGTTCACGCCCGACCTTTTACCGGCCGACCTTTTAGGTACAATGATCTATAGTCAGAAAAACGAAGAGTTTGTTGTTAAAAAGGGCCCGATCTTCACCAATTTTGTTCTTGCCGATGAAATCAACCGTGCTCCGGCAAAAGTCCAAAGTGCTTTGCTGGAATCCATGCAGGAACGTCAGGTTACCATTGGCGACAATACTTATCCCCTGCCCAGACCTTTCCTCGTTATGGCCACTCAAAACCCCATCGAACAGGAGGGTACTTATCCACTTCCTGAAGCTCAGGTAGACCGTTTTATGCTTAAAGTGGTTATCGACTACCCACAAAAATCCGAAGAGCAGCTCATAGTGCGTCAAAATATGGCTCACAAGTTTCCTGAAGCAAACAACATCATTAAACCTGAAGACATACTCAGGGCAAGAAAAGTGGTCAAGGATGTTTATATGGACGAAAAAATTGAAAAATACATCGTCGACATCGTATTTGCCACTCGTTTTCCTGAGCAATACGAACTGGAAAAATTCAAAGATATGATCTCCTATGGTGGATCACCCCGGGCAAGTATAAGTCTTTCAATAGCATCGAAAGCCTATGCCTTTATCAAACGGCGAGGCTACGTTGTACCAGAGGATGTCCGTGCCGTTTGTCACGATGTATTGCGCCACAGAATCGGTTTATCGTATGAAGCTGAAGCCAACAATGTGACTTCGGAAGACATTATAAGTGAGATACTGAATACTGTTGAAGTTCCATAGTCAATATCAGTGACCGATTACCAATGATCAATTACCAATGATCAATGATCAGATTAACTAATTGACTAATTGACCAATCAACCAATTAACCAATTCTTTCAGACCAAGCGGCAGAGCAGGGCAACCAGCAACCAGCAACCAGCAACCAGCAACCAGCAACTATAAAAATGACCGATACAACTGATATATTAAAGCGGGTACGCCAGATTGAGATTAAGACACGGGGACTTTCCAGCAACATTTTTGCGGGAGAGTATCATTCTGCGTTCAAAGGTCGTGGAATGATGTTTAGTGAAGTCCGGGAATATCAGTATGGCGATGATATCCGGAGCATCGACTGGAACGTTACTGCCCGTTTCAATCACCCCTATGTTAAGGTGTTTGAAGAAGAACGTGAACTCACCGTTATGCTTATGATAGACGTTTCCGGCTCACGTGAATTCGGGACTACGTGGCGTTTCAAAAAAAATGTGATTACCGAGATGGCTGCCGTATTGGCATTTTCGGCCATTCAAAACAACGATAAGATTGGGGTAATCTTCTTTTCGGATCGCATAGAAAAATTTATACCGCCCAAGAAGGGACGTAAACACATTCTTTACATTATTCGTGAACTCATCAGTTTTAATCCCGAACACCGCGAAACAAATATTGCCGAAGCGCTTCGATATCTCACCAATGCCATCAAAAAACGTTGTACCGCTTTTGTGATCTCCGATTTCATTGACGAAGGTTTCGAGGATGCTTTGAAAATTGCAAATCAAAAACACGATGTTGTAGCCCTAAGAGTTTATGATCCGCGTGAAACGGAAATGCCCGACATTGGATTTGTAAAGCTAAAGGATGCTGAAACCCGTGAATATTCGTGGATTAACACATCCAATAAAGAAACCAGGGAAAATTATAAAAGATGGTGGGTTCAGACCGAAGAAAAACTTCGCAATGCTTTTTCGCGGAGCGGTGTTGACAATGTGGCAGTACCAACCAACGAAGACTATGTTAAAGCACTTATATCACTATTTAAAAAACGAGCATAAAATGGGCAAAAAGCCATTTTTATATCACTTTTCTGCAATACTTATCTTGTTGATAATCATTGGGACCGCAAGTCCGAATGATGTCAGCGCTCAGGACTTTTCTGTTTCTGCATCAACCGATTCCACCCTGATGTTCATAGGAGGACAGATGGACCTCACACTGGAAGTTGCGCAACCGGCAGATATAAATGTCGCTTTTCCGCAATTTACCGATACTATAACCAGGAATATCGAAATTGTTGAACAATCAGAACCAGACACCAGCGATCTCGGCAATAATCGTATTTCAGTAAGGCAGATATACCGAATTACTTCTTTCGACAGTGGTCTGCATTACATTCCACCGATCGAATTTGAACTGGCTTCTGCCGAACTGGAAGCCAGGAAAAAATCAAAACCGATAGGACTGATGGTGGTAAATCCTTTCGAAGAAGTAGACCCTCAAAAAGGCATTACCGACATTAAAGCTCCCATCAACACACCTTTCAGGTTTTCTGAATTGTATCGCTTTCTCCCGTGGATACTTGGCGGACTGGCAGTTATACTTTTAATTGCAGCAGGTATTTATTTCTATGTCAAACGTAAAAATCCCATAGCAGCACTCCTAAAGGAAAAACCCAAAGAGCCGGCTCATGTTATTGCATTGAGAGAACTTGATCACATCAAAGAAAAAAAGTTATGGCAGAAAGGACATATTAAAGCGTTTTATTCCGACCTGACAGATGTCCTCAGAAGATATCTTGAAGAAAGATACGGGATACCTGCCCCGGAACAAATAACATCGGAAATTATGACCTCCCTCAGGCAGGTGGATTTGCCCGATGAAAAAGTTGCAGACCGTCTGAAACAAATTTTGGAACTGGCCGACCTGGTAAAATTTGCAAAAATGGAACCACTGCCCGATGAAAACGATCTTTCACTTATGAATGCCTATTTTTTTGTGAATCAAACCAAATATGAAGAGCCCAAAACAACGGAAGAACAGGCAAAGGAGATGAAAGAAAATAGTCAGCAGTGGTTAGTCAGTAGTGGTTAGTCAATAGTGGTTAGTCAATAGTGGTTAGTCAATAGTGGTTAGTCAATAGTGATTAGTCAGTAGTTAGTAGAGATTAGTAGGGGTTAGTGGGGAAAAATTGCTGTTTGGCTTGTGACACCAAAACGCTCTGAATAAGACATGTAGCCAGAATGATTAAGAAAATCATAAATAACACCTTTTTAGTGGTTATGATTTTCATTGTAAGAAAAAAAGTTAAACCGAAACAACGACCATAGGAAATGAACTATACATTTCTACATCCGCACTTTTTTTTCCTGCTTCTGCTGTTACCGCTCATGATTGGGTGGTACATCTGGAAGCAAAGGGAACTTAATGCGTCTTTACAGATATCTTCATTAAAGGGATTTTCGCAGTCCAGAAAGTCAAGAAAAACCTATTTGAGACATTTTCCCTTTATCCTGAGATGCCTTACACTTATTCTCTTGATTACTGCCATGGCACGTCCGCAATCAACCGATAATTTAAGAGAAGTAACAACCGAAGGAATCGACATAATGGTATCGCTCGATATTTCGGGCAGTATGCAGGCAATGGATTTCAAACCCAACCGGCTTGAAGCAGCCAAAGATGTTGCCATAGAATTCATTTCTGGCCGGCAAAATGACAAAATGGGACTTGTTGTCTTTGCCGCCGAAAGTTTCACCCAATGTCCGCTTACCATCGATCATGCCACATTGATTAATCTGATACAGGATGTGAATTTCGGAATGCTCACAGACGGAACGGCCATTGGCATGGGATTATCGACAGCGGTAAGCCGGATAAAGGACAGTAACGCCAAAAGTAAAGTCATCATACTCCTGACCGATGGTGTGAATAACCGTGGTGAAATTCATCCGCTTACAGCCGCCGAACTGGCCAAAACATTTGGGATAAGAGTCTATACCATAGGGGTTGGTAGTCATGGAACTGCTCCCGTCCCCGTTAATACGGTTTTTGGACAGCAGGTTCAACAAATGGAAGTAAAAATTGATGAAGAAATGCTCAGAGAGATAGCAGACATGACCGGTGGAAAATACTTCCGTGCTACTAACAAAAACAAACTGAAAGAAATATATGAAGAAATCGACCAAATGGAGAAGACCAAAATTGAAGTAAAAGAATACACAAAACGATCGGAAGAGTTTATTCTTTTTGCTTTGCTGGCCCTGGCTTTTCTGTTAACAGAAATTGTCTTGAGAAATACGGTACTGAGAAGTTTGCCCTAAACAATGAACTCTTGATTGAGGCTGAGAATTCACCACAGCAATCAGGCAAAAGTTTGACAGGCAGAAGGCAGAAGGCAGAAGTTAGAAGGTGAAATGATAAATCTTTGAATGACAGGAAGACCCCTTTTGTCAGTGACAGGAGAAACGACAAAGAAGTTTTTTCAATGATCAGTTATCAATTACCAATAATCAAAGCCAATTAACAAATTAACCAAGTAACTAATTGACCAATTCTTGCAGAACAAACGGCAGAGCCAAGCGAACAAAACAAGCAACCAGTAACAAGCAACCAGTAACAAGCAACCAAAAACAGACATTAAAACAAATAAAAAAATACACGACGCATGTTTCGATTTGAACATCCCGAATATTTATATCTGCTGCTAATAATTCCGGTTTTGGCATTTATGCAGCTTGTTTTTCAGCATCAGCGAAAAAAGAAGCTGAAAAAATTCGGCAACATTGAGCTCATAAGTCATCTCATGCCGGATGTATCATTTGTACGCCCGGCCGTTAAGTTCTACTTGCTCCTGCTGGCACTTACCACACTTATTATAACCCTTGCCTCACCACAATTCGGCACAAAACTTGAAACGGTAAAACGTAAAGGAATAGAGTTAATAATAGCATTGGATGTTTCAAACAGCATGAACGCAACAGACGTTGAACCAAGCCGACTGGCAAGAGCAAAACTGGCCATTGAACGACTCACCGGCAGACTGGTCAACGACCGTATAGGGCTGATTGTTTTTGCCGGTGAAGCATACGTACAGTTACCTATTACAACAGATTATTCTTCTGCTAAACTCTTCTTATCGAACATAGAAACAAATATAGTACCCACGCAGGGAACAGCTATTGGATCGGCGATTCGACTGGCAACCAACTCATTTAGCCAACAGAAAGATATCAACAGGGCCATTATTGTAATCACCGACGGCGAAAACCATGAAGACGATGCCATTACCGCCGCAAATGAAGCAAAGGAAAAGGGTATAAAGGTTTATACCGTTGGAATGGGAAGCGCTGAAGGAGCTCCCATACCGGTCAGTCCTAATAACCAAAGCAGCTTCATGAAAGACAACGACGGGAATGTGGTGATTACCAAAATGAATGCTGCCCTGTTAAAGGAAATAGCTGAAGTCGCTGATGGAGAATACATCCCTGCCAACAACATCAGGGCTGGCATAAACGATTTGATTGACGAGCTTGGAGA
This sequence comes from Anaerophaga thermohalophila str. Valhall, assembly GCF_000250735.1. Taxonomy (GTDB): domain Bacteria; phylum Bacteroidota; class Bacteroidia; order Bacteroidales; family Marinilabiliaceae; genus Anaerophaga; species Anaerophaga thermohalophila_A. The sequence continues at coordinate 246 of NZ_AHZV01000148.1, read as the reverse complement.
ACTTGAAAAATCTGAAATTGAATCAAAAGTATATACCGAATACGACAGTAAATTCCAGTATCCGTTAGCCCTGGTTATTTTGATATTATTGATTGAATTTATTATTCTGGACAGAAAAATAAATTGCTCAGAAAAATAGATTTATTTACCGTTGAAGACAAAAAGAATGATGCCTTGCAAGCTATTCCTGATGTGACATTTGCAGCAAATATCTGAAACTTTAATAAAAAGTAAATTCAAGAGATG
>NZ_AHZV01000149.1 GCF_000250735.1 Anaerophaga thermohalophila str. Valhall | reverse complement strand
GACGAAAACTTATGAATAAAGCAGGCTAAAGACGGATAGGACAGTCGATTTGGCAGACCGTGTATCGGTGACATCATTAATTCGTGTCTGTCCATAAAGTGCCATTTACGGTGTTACGCTCGTCCGAAAATTACTCATTTACGATGAGTAAACTCCCTGTTTTCGGACTTCGCAAGCCTTGTAAATGACACTTTCTGAACAGACACATGATAAGTAGGAAATTTTTCCTACTTTAAAGACAGGCACTAATTCATCAGTTCATCAATTCATCAGCTGACATAATGCACAGCGACCTGAAAACAGAAAGAAAAAGAATACTTTACAGTGCGGTATTCCCGCTGTTTATGCTTTTTTTGATGTTTACGGTCAGATTAATTGAGTCCCTCGAGGACGCCAACTGGTTCTTTCTGGGCGTTAAACCCTTGTCATTACAAGGTTTACCGGGTATTATTACCGCTCCTTTTATACATGCCGATTGGGGGCACTTTGGTGCCAATGCCGGCCCATTTCTGGTGCTTGGAAGTGTTCTGTTTTACGTTTATCGCGATATTGCATTCAAAGTGTTCGTTTGGATATATCTGCTTGCGGGTATATGGCTTTGGTTTGGCGCACGCGATGCGTGGCATGTAGGAGCAAGCGGGCTGGTTTACGGATTGGCGGCTTTTCTTTTTCTGAGCGGAATTATTCGCAATTATGTTCCTCTGATTGCAGTCTCTATGCTGGTTATTTTTTTATATGGCGGATTGTTTTGGGGGTTGTTTCCGGTAGAATGGCTCGTTGAGTATTCATGGGAAGCTCATCTTTGGGGAGCACTGGCCGGAGTTGTAGTGGCTGTGGTATTCAGAAAAGAAGGTCCGCAGAAACCACCTCCTCTCGAAGATGATGAAATTGAAGAGGAAGAAGGGGAAGATAGAACTTCTTATTGGCACATTAATACTACAAAGTAGAATTATTTCCTTATTTTTATACATTGTAAATTAGAGAAGTGTATACTTCTATTTTTGCCTTCAACAAAGGTTATTATTACTTTTGCACTCAATTTTTTAACAGATTGTAAGTTTTGGCAAGAATCTGAACACTAAATTGTAACTTTTTAATTGATAATGAAATGAAACGAGCATGGCAAGGTTTACCACAACTAAAACATGTATAAATGCTTGCATGCGAGTTCCATCCGACCTTAATAAATAAATTTTATACGGATGAATAAAATTGTTAGTAAAGAATTCTTCTCGGAAAACGTGGTCCGTCTTGAGATTGAAGCACCACGCATAGCAAAAGCCCGTCGTGCCGGGCATTTTGTGATTGTGCGGGTTGATGAGAAAGGAGAACGTATACCACTTACCATTTCATCGGCAGATGCCTCAAAAGGAACAATAACCCTGGTTGTTCAGCGTGTAGGCGTTACATCGCGCAAACTGGCTGAACTGGAAGCCGGAGATACCATTGCCGATTTGGTGGGCCCGCTGGGGCAGGCAACCGATGTAAAGAAGGTGGGTACTGTTTTGGCATGTGGTGGCGGAGTTGGGGTGGCCCCCCTGTTACCCATTGTTGAGGCCAATAAAAAGGCTGGAAACAAAGTGATTTCCATTATAGCTGCCCGTACCAGGGATTTAATTATACTTGAAGACCAGATTCGTGAATTTTCCGACGAAGTTATCGTGATGACCGATGATGGCTCGTATGGTGAAAAGGGGCTGATCACCGAAGGAATGGAAAAAGTTATTGCCCGTGAAAAAATTGATGAGGCTGTCATTATTGGCCCCGCTATAATGATGAAGTTCGCTTCCGAGGTTACGCGTAAACATCAGATACCCTCTATTGCCAGTCTGAATACCATTATGGTTGATGGTACCGGAATGTGCGGTGCCTGCCGGGTCACTGTTGACGGGAAAACCAGATTTGTCTGTGTAGACGGCCCCGAGTTTGACGCCCATAAAGTTGATTTTGATGAGATGCTTATGCGTCTTAACGGATACAAAGATTTTGAGAAAGATGCCAACGAACGTTACCTCAAAGAGCATCAATAAACCCTGAAGTTTTTATGGATAAAAATGATATACTGAAACAAGAGCGTGATGCCGCCTGGCGAAAAGAGCTTCGTGGAAAAATTAAAAACAAAGAACGCACGAATATTGAAAGGGTTAAAATGCCCGAGGCGGACCCGACGGAACGCCGCCGTTCTTTTATAGAAGTTAACCGGGGGCTTTCTGCCGAAGCTGCCATGATTGAGGCCAGCCGCTGTCTCGATTGCGCCAATCCAACCTGCATTGAGGGCTGTCCCGTGGAAATTAATATTCCAAAGTTTATTAAGAATATTGAACGGGGCGAATTTCTTGAAGCAGCTCGCGTTCTTAAAGAAACCAGCTCGTTGCCTGCTGTTTGCGGGAGGGTTTGTCCGCAGGAAAAACAATGTGAAGCAAGTTGCTTTTATACCCGGAAATTGAAAAAGCCGGCAATTGCTATCGGTCATCTTGAACGGTTTGCTGCCGACTTTGAAAGAGAAACAGGAAATATTTCCATTCCCGAACGGGCTTCCGCCAAAAACAAGAAAATTGCATGTATTGGATCAGGTCCTGCGGGATTATCTTTTGCCGGTGAGATGGCTAAGCGCGGGTATGATGTTACTGTTTTTGAGGCACTGCATGAAATAGGCGGAGTTCTGAAATATGGCATTCCCGAATTCCGGCTCCCGAACAGCGTTGTGGATGTTGAGATTAACAGTCTTAAGGAAATGGGAGTTAAGTTTGAAACCAATTTTATCGTTGGAAAAACGGCAACCATTGACGATCTGAAAGAAGAGGGCTTCGAAGGCTTCTTTGTTGGTAGTGGGGCAGGACTGCCAAGATTTATGGGTATTCCGGGTGAAAACCTTGTGGGCATCCTGAGCTCTAACGAGTATCTTACACGGGTTAACCTCATGGAAGCTAACAAAGAAGATAGCGATACACCAATTCTGAAAGGGAAACGCGTAGCTGTTATTGGTGGCGGTAATACTGCAATGGATTCCGTACGTACAGCTCTTCGTCTGGGTGCCGAAAAGGCAATGATCATTTACCGCCGCTCAGAGCAGGAGATGCCTGCAAGAATTGAAGAGATTAAACATGCCAAAGAGGAGGGTGTTGAGTTTCTTACTCTACAGAATCCCATAGAATATATTGGTGACGAAAAAGGGTATGTTCGCCAGATAAGGGTTCAGCGCATGGAACTGGGTGAACCCGATGCCAGCGGCCGTCGTCGTCCTGTACCCGTCGCCGGTTCCGAATACCTGATTGATGCAGATACAGTAGTGGTTAGTGTGGGGGTTTCGCCAAATCCCTTGATTCCTCAATCGTTGCCCGAACTGAAAACAACCGACTGGCACACTTTAGTTGTGGATGAGGAAAATCTTCAGACATCGGTTCCGTTCATGTTTGCAGGAGGTGACATTGTTCGTGGCGGAGCTACGGTAATCCTCGCAATGGGTGACGGACGAAAAGCTGCCGAGGCGATGGATCACCAATTATCGAAACAGGTTGAGAATGCTGTATAGTGCCTGAAAGAACTTGTGAAGCGTGTCCTGATTACCCGGAAAGAGCTTTTTAGAGCTTAAAAAACAAATTTTATACTGAAGAATCATAGTATTTCTAACATCTAAAGTCTAATGATCTATTAATCTGTAAATATGAGTGATTTAAAAACCAAATATCTGGGTCTGGAACTAAAAAATCCGTTGTTGGTCGGCAGCAGCGGACTTACAGGTTCGGCCGATTCTATCCTGAAACTGGTTGATTACGGTGTTGGCGGCATAGTGCTCAAATCGCTTTTCGAGGAAGAAATTATCCGCGAGCATGAGAAGAATATGAAAGAAAAAGTAGAACGTCTTGAGAGTAATCTGGAGTTTCTCGATTATTTCGATTATCAGCTGAAAGAGGATAATTTCAGACGTCAGCGGAAGTTGATTGATGAGATTAAGAGCCAAACCGATGTGCCATTGATAGCAAGTATTAATTGTTACTCGGTAGGCGAATGGTTTTCGTATGCCAAACTGTTACAGGATGCCGGTGCCGATGCACTGGAGTTGAACCTCTACCGTATACCTTCGAAAATAAATATTGAAGCCGCCGACATTTTGAATGGTTACTATGAAATTGTGAGACGTGTAAAGGAACATGTTAGTATTCCTGTTTCAGTAAAGATTAGTCCGTATTTTACCGATCTTGGAAATGTGGTTTCCAGGTTTGATATGCTGGGTGTCGATGGTGTTGTAATGTTCAATCGATACTATTCTCCGGATTTTGATTTGGAGAACAACCGGATTATTTCGGGGCCTGTTTATTCATCACAGGCAGATTATGCAAATGTACTTCGCTGGATTGCCATGTTGAAGGAACAGGTGACCTGTGATCTTTGTGCTTCTGGCGGTATTCATTCGGGCGATACTATGTTTAAAATGCTTCTGGCGGGTGCCGATAGTGTACAGGTGGTCTCCGCCTTGTATAAAAACGGCGCTGCTTATGTTCGTGATCTTCTCTCCGGTGTTCAGTCGTGGATGGAGAAAAAGCGCCTTGATACCATTGAGGACGTACATAGAATGGGCAGATCAATGATTCCAAACCATGCCGAAGTTTTCGAGCGGGTTCAGTTTATGAAATACTTCGGAGAGCATGGTAAGGGATAGATGAAGGCAGAAGGCAGAAGGCAGAAATGATCATTAAAACTAGAACCTATTGCCAGATTTGAAAAAATGTACTACTTTTGCGGCGCATTAGCCTAAAGTATTAATGTTCAATTAAATTTAAACAGAGTTTATGCAAAACCATTATGAAACCGTTTTCATTTTAACTCCCGTTTTGTCTGATGCTCAGATGAAGGAAACGGTGGAGAAGTTCAGGAAAATGATCCTTGAACAGGGGGGAGAAATTGTGCATGAGGAGAACTGGGGTCTCCGAAAGCTGGCTTACCCCATCCAGAAAAAGTCAACCGGTTTTTACCAGTTGTTCGAGTTTAAAGCCGATCCCTCTTTTATTGAGAAGCTGGAGGTGAACTATCGCCGCGATGAGCGCGTGATCAGGTTCCTCACCTTTAAAATGGATAAGTATGCCATTGAATACAGCGAAAAGAGAAGAAGTAAAAAACAAAAAGAAGGAAAGGAGAATTAAACCATGGCACAAAATCAAAGCGAAATAAGATATCTGACACCTCCGTCGGTTGAGATCAAAAAAAAGAAGTACTGCCGGTTTAAAAGAAACGGTATTAAGTACGTGGATTACAAAGACCCCGAGTTCCTGAAAAAGTTTCTGAACGAACAGGGCAAAATTCTGCCACGGCGAATAACCGGTACTTCTCTTAAGTACCAGAGAAAAGTTTCGACAGCAGTAAAAAGAGCACGTCATTTGGCGTTGCTGCCTTATGTAACCGATTTGATGAAATAAACCAAGGAGGATATCAAGATGGAAGTAATTTTAAAAGAAGATGTGGCCAATCTCGGCCATAAAAACGATATAGTGACGGTGCGTCCGGGGTATGGCCGCAACTATCTTATTCCTCGCGGAATCGCTATCCTGGCTACCGAATCGGCCAAAAAAGTATTTGCCGAAAATAAAAAGCAACAGGCCCATAAGGAGGAAAAAATCCGTAACGAGGCGCTCGAGCTTGCCAGGCAACTCGAAGGCAAAAAAGTTACCATCGGAGCCAAAACCAGTTCTACAGGGAAGATATTTGGCTCTGTGAATAACATTCAGATTGCCGAAGCCCTGGAAAAAGAAGGTTTTACCATCGAACGCAAAAACATCTCAATTGCTGATGATGCCGTTAAGGAAGTAGGAAACTACAAGGCAGAAATCAAACTGCACCGGGATGTTAAGGTGGAAATTGATTTTGAAGTGGTTTCAGAATAATCGGCCACTCTTACATTATTAATTTACGATACGTTTTCAAACAACATAAGGATCTGATCTTTAACCGGGGTCAGGTCTTTTTGTTTTCTTCTTTCGTGACCCGTTGGATAAGCATCCCCATGAGCCTGATATCAACATGTTGATGCGCATCTGCGATGTTCACAATGTTTCGCTGGCAACCAACCCCGCAACTGCCGAAATGGTTCTGATGGGGCTGGTTAGAGGAAGTCAGCAGCGAAAGAAAAAGTAGCAATAAACATAAGAGCTTTACGGGGGCTTCCTATCCTTCAGGCAGGGTAATATGACCACGAAAGCGGTCAAATATTTGTAGTAATGAACGTTATTTAGTGTCTGCCCATAAAGTGCTATTTACTGTGTTATACTCGTCCGAAAATTACTCATTTACGATGAGTAAACTCCGTATTTTCGGACTTCGCAAGCCTTGCAACAGGCACTTTTTGAACAGACACACATATTGTGAAAATTTTTGCGAGTTTATAGCAATACTTCGTTAAAGTTTTACAATGCACTGCAGACCAATTGTTTATCTCTATTAATGTTTGCCTGCTAAGATGCAGTTTATCAATATTTACGAATTATCTCACATCTTGTACCTAAAAATCTAACGATCTATTGTATAGACGAGCACTGTTTAATTCTATCCGACCCCAATGCGGGTATTGTATCCCAATAAGATCAAACTGAGTCTTTGGTTGAATAATAGTCTTTTCAGACAACCTCCTTTTAATTTATCTGCACCGGATAGTTGGCTTCCCTTTCTTTTGCAGTTTTCAGCCATTGAGGAACAACGGTATTAAGAAACTTTTCCTTCTGTTTATTCATTGTTTCCATGTCCATTCCAAGGTAGGCTTGTGCTTTTGCTTTGGTGCTGATATCGGGATAATCAATAGCTTCGTTGTGTCCAAGCTTTGCCAAAACGCGTGCCAGCTTTAGTCTGGCTTCTTGTGCGAGATTGATGCCGTCGCCAAGAATGCGGCTTGATTCTACCGGGTTGTGGAAGGCGTTACCATGACCGGCTGCAACAAAGTCCCACCGCCACTGGGCATGGCGTATATCCATTAATATGTCTTCCATTTGTTCTTCCGTTGCCCCATAGTCCCATGCATGTTTGGCTTCTACATGCGCACGAACCAGCAATTCCTCAAGTTTTTTACGTGTGCCGGCGATCTGATCCTGGCGTTTGTAAACGGTGGCAACAATTTCTTCGGTTTCGTCGCGATGGCAAACCTGGCATGAGTTGGCTACATTATTCAACGGACTCTGAATATGGTGGTCGGTGAATTTTTGGCCGCCTTCATTCATATATGGCATGTGGCAATCGGCACAGGCGACGCCGCGTGATGCATGGATTCCTCCGGAAAACATTTCATAATCGGGATGTTGGGCTTTGAGCATTGGTGCACGACTCAATCCGTGTGTCCAATCAGAAAATTCCATGTTGTCGTAATATTCTTCCATGGCTTCTATTGACAACCCGTTGTCCCATGGGAAAGTAAGGTATTGTACGCCTTCAACCTTTTCTTTGTTAAAGTAATACTCTACATGGCATTGAGCACAAACCAGTGAACGCATTTCCTGATGCGATGCCATGGTAATGTCTTTACCCTGACGTTCGAAAGCTTCGATCAAAGCAGGCCGGGATATACGAAGATTCATGGTTTCTGCATCATGACAGTCGGCACATCCTATGGGATTCACAATTTCATGTCCTTTTTCCTCCCAGGTTCCGCGATAAAACTCCGCCGGACCAATTTCACTCATCAGGCGGGGTACATCCGGACTCTTACAAGTCCAGCAAGTATTGGGCATAGGACTTTTTTCTCCATCGACAGGTGCTCCTGTGCGCAGGATATTGTGGATGTCTTCAATGGCATAGTAATGTCCGCGCCCCTGGTTATATTCTTTGGCGAAACTATAATCCGCCCATAAAACAACAAGCTCAGGGCCTTCTTCAAGCATGTCAATTTTTTTGGCGCCGTTGTATTTACTTTCAAACGTGGTGTCCCTTGTTTCCATATAGGTTTGATATTCACGTGGGAAATTTTCTCCCCATACTTCATTCCGGGGCTCATACTGACCATGTTCAACCTGCGGGGTATAAGCAAATTGGGCTTCGGCTCTTCGTTCTACAATTGAAGAGGCAAAAAGTCCGAGTATAAATACGACAATGACTGTAGCAAAAAAGATCAGCCATCCCAGCCATGGTTTTTCTTTTATTTGTTCGCTTATTGGTCTCATATGTAAAAATCCTAGAAGGGTTTATGAATTATTTTTTTTCGTCTTTCTTTTTTGATCGTAACCATTCCGGAACCGGGCTCTTCGGAAGTGGAACACCTGTTGCAGCAGGGACACTCGACAAACTGTTAACCCGTCCGTGGGGTGTTTCACGATGGCAGTCGGTGCAATATTTGTCGTCTATATTCCGGTGAATGTCGGGACGCATGGTAGTAAGCCGGGTATCGGAAATTAATTCTTCGTGGCAGCGTCTGCAATTCTGATCAACAACATCTTTTCCTGCCTGTTTAATGAATATCACTTGTGGTTCGAGGCGGAAGGTAAAAATGGTGGCATGTCTTAGCCCGTCTTTTGCTTTGAAAAAATAGTGATTGGCAATATTATTATGCGGTACATGACAGTCGTTGCAATTTGTCCATTCGCGGTGAGAACTGTGACTCCATGTAGCATACTGGGGGGTCATTATGTGACAGTTAACACATGTTTTCGGTTCATCCGAAAGATAAGAAGGCGCTTTGGATATATGAAAAACAAAAACCGCGAGTCCTGCAAAGATGCCTGAAATAATGATGACCGGAAATTTCCACTTGTCCGGTGGAATAAACCATCGAATGAATTTTAATCGCTTCATCAGTATAAAATTTTTCTACGCATTTTGATCGTATGCTTCTCTCCTAAAAAAAGGGAATTCTCCTCCGGCAGGAATGATTGATTCTATGCATCTGTTCTGTTTGATAGAAAACCTTCTTGTGCCTGCTACATAGCCTGTTTTTTTTGAATTGTAAAAAAGTTGTCAGGCTTTTAGGTAACGGATTACCTGTTTTTCTGTAATAAAATTACAAAAAGATTAATCTATTGTGAAAAAGAGCATATGTTTTGGTTATAATTTATATTAAATCTTGATTAACATAAATCGAAACATTACTGACCTGCTAAGATGAACGGGAACCATCCTAACTGTTCAGTTATTTGGATTTCCGTTATCAGAATCTGATGATTTTATTATGAGAGGTAGAGACGCCCAATTTGGTCGTCTCTACCTTACCAGACATCTGTAAAAGGTTAACGAAGTATTGCCAGTTGTATAACTTATTTAATTCGTAGCTCCAATCATTTCTGCCATGTCTTCTTCAACAGTAGAGATGGAGCCGATACCAAATTGTTCGACCAGTACTTTCGTAACATTTGGAGAGAGGAATGCCGGCAGAGTGGGGCCAAGGTGAATATTCTTCACACCAAGTGACAGCAGTGCCAGCAATACGATAACCGCTTTTTGTTCGTACCAGGCAATGTTGTAAACAATGGGCAGTTCGTTAATGTCATCCAGCCCGAAAACTTCTTTCAGCTTCAGGGCAATAACTGCCAGTGAATAAGAGTCGTTACACTGACCGGCATCCAAAATTCTTGGAATTCCGCCTATATCGCCCAACTGAAGTTTATTGTAACGGTATTTTGCACATCCGGCGGTCAGGATAACTGTATCCTGAGGCAATTCGCTGGCAAAATCGGTGTAATAGTCCCGTGCTTTAACGCGGCCGTCGCAACCCGCCATAACCACAAATTTTTTGATGGCACCTGACTTAACTGCTTCTACCACTTTGTCGGCCAATGCAATTACCTGATTATGGGCAAACCCTCCGACAATTTCGCCGGTTTCTATTTCGGTTGGAGCTTTGCACTTTTTAGCATGTTCAATAAGCAAAGAGAAGTCTTTTGGCTTACCGTCTTTCCTGTCAGGGATGTGGACACATCCGTCAAAACCTGCGGCTCCGGTAGTATAAACTCTGTTTTTGTAGTTCTCTTTGGGCGGTACCAGACAGTTGGTTGTAAGTAGTACGGGACCGTTAAAACTCTCAAATTCGGTGGTTTGTTTCCACCATGAATTTCCGTAATTACCTACAAAATGTTTGTATTTTTTGAATGCCGGATAGTAATTGGCCGGCAACATCTCGCTATGTGTATAAACATCCACGCCGGTACCCTCGGTCTGTTTCAGTAATTCTTCGAAATCTTTGAGGTCGTGACCACTTACCAGAATGCCCGGATTTTTGCCCACACCCAGATTGACTGATGTTATTTCGGGATGTCCGTAACTTTCTGTATTGGCTTTGTCGAGAAGTGACATTACTTCAACGCCGTATTTTCCGCACTCAAGAACCAAAGGCAAAAGTTCATCCACGCCTAAGGTTTCATCTACCGTAGCAACCAGCCCCTTTTTTATAAAGGCGTTAACTGCTTCGTTGTGATAGCCCAGGTTGTGTGCATGTTCGGCATAAGCAGCCATGCCTTTCATTCCGTAAGTAAGCAACTCTTTCAAAGACCGGATGTCTTCATCTTTATGACTGAGAACCCCGACTTTGGTACTTTTTTTCTCCATCGCTTCTTCCGAATCGGTACGCCAGACGGCGCATTCAGGCGTGTTCTCAGGCGTTTTGCCTAACTCCCTGGCCAAATTATCCTGAATATTAAAACCTTTTCGGATTTGTGCAATGATTTTGTTGCGGTCGAAATTGGCATTGGTAATGGTAATAAACATGGAATCGATGATGAACTTTTCAGCCTCCGGGTTATCAATTCCGGCTTCATCGGCTTGCTGACTCCACCATGCCACACCTTTGGTAACAAAGAGGAGAAGGTCCTGAAGATTGGCTACATCAGATGTTTTTCCGCAAACACCCTTTACCTCGCAACCAAAACCTTTGGCTGCTTCCTGACATTGAAAACAAAACATGCTCATAATATTAAGTTTTTAGTAATTGTAATTGATAATTCAAATTTGTGTCATCGGTGGTGAATTCTCAACCTAAACCTCAACCGGCCTTGCTTTTTTATCTCTTCCTGGCATTGATCATTGATTCAAATCCATTCTTCTTTAATAATTTCTCCTTCAACAGAGACAATCATCTTTTTCACCGGTACCTTTCTTGATGCCAGGGCTGCAGCTTTTTGAACCATCTGAAGGAGTCCTCCGCAGCAAGGCACTTCCATCATCACCACTGTGAGTGTGTTAATAAGGGCCTCATCTATCAGACGCGTGATTTTCTGCATATAATTGTCCATTCCCTGATCCAACTTCGGACAGGCAATGGCGAGAGTTTTTCCTTTTAGTAATTTACTATGGAAATTTCCCATTGAAAAGGCTACACAATCTGCTGCAAGAATCATATCACTGTTTTTGAAATAGCCGGCGGCTGGATTGATCAGGTGCATCTGGACAGGCCATTGGCGTAGTTCGGATTACGACGGTTCCAATGTTGGAGTAGATGTCATGGCCGGTTTTCTCTCTATGGTTCTTGCCTGAGAACCCGGACATCCTGCGGCATGAGGTTGTTGCATAACTCCGATTTTGGGACGGTGCATTTCACGGATAACTTCGTTCAGATCGAAGGGGAGTGACCCTTTATTAACGCGCATATATTCTACAGCTTCTTTCATATAATCTGTTTCGTTATGGTCGCGTAAATGCTTGAGATGTGCCACAACAGTATTCTTTCCTTTGGGTATAATGAGTTGGATGGCTTTAATCTCGTCGTAAGGCTCCGCTTCTCTTTTTTCGATGGTTATAGCACCTTGGGGACAATGACCGATGCACGCCCCCAGTCCGTCGCACAAAAGGTCGCTCACCAACCTTGCCTTTCCGTCTATCATCTGAAGGGCACCTTCATGACAGTTGGGTATACAGTAACCGCATCCGTCACAAAGCTTTTCATCTATTTTTACTAACTCTCTTATCATCTTTGCTGAGTATGGTTTATCAATCTGTTTTGATTACAAATAAAAGGATAAATATATCTTTTGTTTGTAACAATTGTTACGCAGGCTAAATTTTTTCCAAACTCTTTTACAATATTCCGTTAAACTTTTACAGATGTCTGGTAAGGTAGAGACACCCAATTTGGGCGTTTCGACCTTGCTCATAATAAAAACTTTGCGTCATTGCGTCTCTGCCGTTCAGGCTTTTTTAAACTGACTATTGCTTTTATATTTGCATTGAAACGAG
>NZ_AHZV01000150.1 GCF_000250735.1 Anaerophaga thermohalophila str. Valhall | reverse complement strand
TTTTAAATTTTTGCATCCTCATTAACAACGAGTTAACTCCGGTACAAAAATTTAAAACGCCTTGATTTTGACAAAAATATGCTTTTTATACCGCACTCATAGCTTTTTATAGCATACTCACGTAATTTTTTAAGCGAATTTTTATCAATCAATATTAATAGCTGGTACAACAAGTCTGATTTCGGTTCCTGACGCCGCGGCGGTTTCATCTGTCAGGTCTCTTATGGTTAAAGAAAAGGGTTGTTTGTATTGCCTGCTAAGTTGTTCAATACGGTTTCGGATGATCTCCATACTCATGGATTTGTGTGACGAACCGGCTTCATTTTTTCTTCTGCACGATTCATTTATTCCCAAACCGTTGTCGCGGATATTGATAAGCCAGCTATTATTTTGTAACGTAAAAGAAACCGTTAGGTTACCTGCATAGTTTAGGCCTGCCAGGCCATGTTCTACCGCATTTTCCACAAAAGGCTGCACCATCATTGTGGGAAGACCTTTCCCGTGATGTGTAATGTCAGGGATTAGGGTAACTGTATAGTTAAACTCATTATTGAATCGTAACCGTTGCAGTTCTAAATAATACCGGATGGACTCCACTTCTGTATTAACCGGTGTAACAGGCATGGCCATGTTGTTGAGATTAAGGCGCATAAGTTTGGCGAATTTGGAAAGGTAGGCGCCTGCCTCAAGGGGATGGTTCTTTAGTATGAAAGCCTGTATGGCAGACAGGGCATTAAACAGAAAGTGCGGATTCATCTGCGAAAGCAATAGTCGCTGACGTAAATTCAGATTGCTTTCAATGATTTGAAGGTGATAAAGCCGGTAACGCCACCAGGAAACAAAAGAAATAACCAGTGTGGCAAGTACCGAAATTATGAACCACCATGCTTGCCAAAAAGGCGGACGTATGGTGAACGGGAACCGGGCCTGAGAAGTTTCACCAAGTTTGTTTACAGCTTTTACTTTAAAGGTATAATCACCCGGGGGAAGCGTTTTATAAGCAATGCTTGATGATTCTGTTGTGGTCCAATCGGGGTCAATCCCTTCCAGCTTATACAGATACCGGTCATGTTCATCGGGATATTCCATATCGGAAAAGAAGAACTCAATGAAATTTTCATTGTGTTTAAGTGTAGGTTTCGAATTAAAAAAGCGCGTGGTTTCATAAGGAGTTCCCATGACATCTACCCGGGTGATTTTCGTGTTTTTCGGTTTTGAGGGAAGGTCGATGATGGCCTCCTGAAACCTGAAAAAGCCTTTTAAGGAGCCAATCAGAATTTCGTTATCCGAGGTCTTTAAAACGGCTCCGGTAAAAGTAATGTTCTGAGTGCTCAGAAGGGGTGTGAGGTCGAACAATGTGCCGTCTGAAAGACGGACGGTAAACAGATGATGTTCCTGAGCAATTAATAATAAGTCGGGGCGTACTTCAAGCAATGAAACGATCTTTCCGTGTGGAAGGTGTTTTGCAAATTCAGGCATTCTGAAGTTCTTTTCTCCGGGAATGAGCATGTTCAGAGAATCTCCGCCTGCAAAAACAAATCCGTCCGAAGTTTCTGCAAAAGCGGATATTTCGTTTCCATATATGCCCTTTCCGGGAAGGAAATGTTCTGTTTTCAGAGTACGCGGGTTTATTTTATTAAGCCCGTTGTTACTGGTTCCTGCCCACACGTTTCCATTAAGGTCTTTGGAAAGGAAAGTCAGCAAATGCGATGAAAGGGCGTCATCGGGCGGATGGTTGTAAAATTTTAAACGGAAAGGATCCTCCTTAATCACTGCCAGTCCCCGCGCGGTTGCCAGAAACAGATTGTCTTCGTAGTAACCAATATCATTGATGGTGACATTGCGTAGGGGTGCAATTTCTTCAAAGGTATTTTCGTCCGGGGAAAACAGATAGAGTCCGTGCAGTGTAGCCAGCCAGAACCGGTTTCCGTATTTTGATTTCAGCGCATCATTAACTGTATTGCTCCGAAACCCGCTGTGAAACGAATTGTCTGTATTGTAATGCGTTAATTTATGAGAGGAGTCAAGAAAAGCTATGCCCTTGTCGAGAACTAAAAGCCATGAATTATCCCGGCCGTTGATTATTTTTTGTACAGGTTGCTCCAGATTATTCATGGCCGGAAGCAGATGCCCCGATTTGAATTTTTTTTCCGTGAGATTATAAATAAATATTCCTTTGTTGGTGGCAAACAGAATGCTGTTTTCCGGCAGAAAGTTGATATCGTTGATTTGCTCCGGTGCAACAGGGATATCTGAGCGGTTCAGGATATTTTGTAGCGATTGAGTCACGGTGTTGTAACATGACAGGCCATTATCTCCTGTAAGATAAATATTTTGGGAGCCGGAGGCAGGGCAGGCCAGGTAAAATGTATTCTTCAGAATGAGTTCAAAGCGGTCGGCCGGATAAGAATATTTAATAACACCTTTGTCTGTCAGGATGAAAGACATTCTGTGTTTTGAAGTAATATCAAAAATTTGGCTGAAATCGGGCAACTCAACCGATTTAATTTGATGTCTTCGATTCAGTCCCTCATGAAGCTTTGAGCGGTATGCCTTGAATGTTTCTGTTTCAGGATTGAAGGAATGGAGAATGTTGCCCCGCAGGTAAACCCACAATAGCGGGTCGGTTGCATCAATCCGTTTTATTTCGTTCGTCACAGGATGTTTTGACGGTCGGAAACAATGCGACAACCATTTTTGGTGTTTATTATCGAAGAGCCTGATACCCTCGGCACCCCAAAACCCGGCCATCAGCGTATCTCCCGGGAGAGCTGCAAAATCGCAATACCAGTCGCTTTTTGAATGATGACGAATCAAGTGCAAAGTGTTCAAAATGTTTTGTGTCAGGATCGAAACGGTTAAAACCCACACCCTGCCAAAGACCTATCCATATTTTGCCGTCATTGTCTTCGAACAGTGCAGAAACCTGGTCGGAGCTGATACTATTTTCTTCTTTGTCCGAAAATTTGAAATGCTCGAACCGGTCATTCTCTTTATGGAAGAGGTTAAGACCTCCGCCGCGTGTTCCGACCCAAATATTTTGCGCTTTATCCTCCAGAAAAGATGAGACATGATTGTTGCTTAAAGAGTGGGGTTCCTTATGCAGATGACGGTAGTGGCGGATCATGTTTTGGGTGGTATTAAGTATGCTGATACCCCTCTCTGTTCCGATCCATAAGTTACCTGCCATATCGAGGGTGATACAGTTTAGGTTGTCGTGAATGATCGAGGAGTTGTCATTGTCAGTTGGGAGAAATTTGGTGATCTCTTTCCTGTCCCGGTCAATTTTTGCCAGCCCCTTACCGGTGGCCACCCATAGGCATCCATGTCGGCATTCGGTCATTTTGTAGGAGGAAGTACTCATTCGTTTGTTGAATACATCATTTTTACGATCGTACTGATACAGACCGTCAAGTCCTCCTACCCAAAAGTCATTATTACTGTCTTCAAAGAAAAACGCAACATCTGCATCTCTTTTTTTGCGTGGATTGCCGGGGTCATTTTCAATTCGGATGATATTCTTTCCCTGTTTTTTGAGCGGTCCCATGTTTCTTCCGCCAATCCAGAGAGTATTTTCCCGGTCTTTGTACAGAGCATGGTAGTCGTAATAGGGTTGTGACGGTTTATCGTGCTGAAAAGTCCCGGTTTGCCAGGTTTCAATATTGAGTTTATGAAGCGTTCCGTCGTATGTTTCGGCCCAGATATGTTTTTCATCTTCGAACTGAAGGGCTCTGACATGGGCGTCGAGCAGGCCCCTGCCGTCTTTAAAAAGCTCCGGAACTTGCCGGAAAGTAAAGGTTTCCGGCTGAAAAATACTGATACCCTCCCAGGTGGCCACAAAAACAGTTTGAGAAGGGGTGATCAGAATATCATTAATGTAATCGTTGGCAAGAGATGCGCTGTCTCCCGGGATGTTGCGGAATATCCTGAACCTTGTTCCATCGAATCGTGCCAGTCCTTCGCGTGTTCCAATCCACATAAACCCCGAGGCATCCTGCCGGATAACCGTTACATTGTTGCCCGGCAGTCCGTCGTCAACAGTCAGGTGGCTGAAACGTGTATAGTGGTCGTAATTTACAGGGAGTAGCTGTGCCACGGAAATTATTGTGACAAACAGAAAAAAAGAAAGCAACGACCATTTTTTCATCAGAATATTTTAAATAGCATCCGTGTCATCCGTGTTCTATATTCGTTTCCAGGGCATAATGGAAATTGCATGCAGGAACTTATACATGTATATATTGTAGTAAACCTATTTTTGAGCCTGGTCTAAAAAGCATCTTTGTTGCCAACCTCTGTGTTGTTTTAAATTTTGCATCCTCATTAACAAATAGTTAACTCCGGTACAAAAATTTAAAACGCTTTGATTTTGAAAAAAATATGCTTTTATACCGCACTCAGCTATGTTCACATTATCTTAAATCATAAATCTAAAAATCTGATAATCTATTTTTTTGGCAATCTTTGCCATGCTTGTTTCATTAACTTTTCCTTTATTTTGATTACAAGTTAATGTTTTTTACGCAGAAAATCATAGAGAAGTTCCTTTTAACCTGATCTGTTTAGTGCGAGTCTATAAACTCGAAAAAAATTTTTACAGTATGTGTGTCTGTTCAGAAAGTGCCAGTTGCAAGGCATGCGAAGCCGCCAAAAACGGAGTTTACTTTTCGTAAATGAGTATTTTGGCGGCAAGCGTAACACAGTAAATGGCACTTTATGGACAGGCACTATTCATATACAATAGACAGGTAGATTTTTAGATAAAAGATGTAAGATGATTTGTACAAGCTTGATATACTGTATTTTTTGTTTCACAGAGTAAAGAATAGTCGTTTCAGACAACCTCGATCCCGGCACATGGTTTCGGATATATTTTTTTGATGATTGACTGGCTCAAGTTATTGCTAATCCTTAACCTCAACCTTAACCTTAACCTCAACCTCAACCTTAACCTCAACCTTAACCTCAACCTTAACCTCAACCTCAGTCTCAACCTCTTTAATTCTGTGTTATCTGTGGTGGATTTTGGAAAACCGAAAGCGAATTCCGTCCGAATCCTTTCAAATTCTAATCCAATCCCGTCAAATCCCATAAAAAGTCAACTGTCAATAAATGCCTGGCGTATAAACAGCTAAATATGTCTGTGACCTGATTTATGAATGGGATCAGGATAATTGAATAATTTAAAACCCGGTTTGCTATGAAAAATTTTTTACTCTTTATTCTTGCATTATTTCTGGTGCATTATGCTTCGGCACAAACGCGAAGTGTGCCCATGACGGCCGATAATTTTAGTGTGGTCTACTCAGGCCCGGTGACTGAAGAAGTGGATGGTCTGAGGATACCGACTGTCGGCAATAGAAACGGTAATCTTATTTTCCTGAAAGATGCCTTTAATGCTGTTGGTAATGCCATTAAATTTAAATGGTATATAACGAATGATGGTAGTTATATAAGAGGAGGGTTTAAACTGGCTCAAACTGTTGTTTCGACAAATGATATCAGTCTTTTGCGGGGAAGTCATTTAAATCAATGGCTTTATACAACCATTACTGTTGGTGCAGATTATAATTTTTCGGTGGTGACTTGTTCCGGTGATTACAACGGAACCGTGGTAGATTCTAATTCGGGAACGGTTACCGACCCCACCGAACAAGCTGTGTTGGAAAACACAACATTAAAGTTTTATTTTTGGGATACTCAGGATGCTACAGCCAGCTTAAAGATAGGAGAATTAATAATTCCCGATCATAGTCCTAAACTGATGTGTGAAGTAAGTAATGTCGATTTTGAGGATCAAACGATACCTTCTGATGTGATTGTTTCAGGAAGTACAGGTAATATAGCAGCTGATGGTGCTAATTCGTCATATTCATTGTACATGGATGGCAGTCCGGGAGAATATATTGAATTTCAGGTTGCTGATCCGGACGTTGACATGCTGACGTTTAATGTAAAAATTAATCATTCAGAGTCATATAGAATCAGAGCTTTGGTCGGGGGTGTAATCCGGTTTGATGTTGGTGTTTATTATGCCGGATCAACATCTTATGCTGAAGAGTGGTGTGAAGTAGCTGTTCCTGTTGTTGGTGGAACTGATGTAAGACTGAATTTTGATGATTATAGCAACCAGGATATTTACATCGACAACATCCGGCAATATGTTCTGAATGCTCAGCCTGCCGGTCTTACCCTTGATAACAATACGGTTGATGAAAATTCACTGTCCGGCACCGTGGTTGGTGCTTTTTCGGCCACTGATGCTGATTCCGATCCCCTGATATTCAGTCTGACTGAAAATGCAGCAACGGATAATGATCTTTTTGTCATTAATGGTACCAGTCTGCAAGCAGTTTCTGTATTCGATTATGAGACAGCAAATCAGTATCAGATAGAAGTGGAGGTTTCTGATGGCATCAGCGAACCCGTTTTGGAGACTTTTATCATTGCCATCAACGATGTCAATGAAGCTCCGGTGATTCCTGCCGGTCAAACGCTGAGTGTTCAGGAAGAATCAGCAGCTTCAACGGTGGTTGGTTCGGTGACTGTTACGGATGAAGATGCCGGTGATGATGCTCCTGTTTTCTCCATCCAAGGTGGCAACGAAGAAGGATTCTTTGCCCTTGATGCGGCAACCGGAGAGCTAACTCTTGTGCAGGCCGGACTGAACCGCTACGACTATGAAAGCTTGTCTTTGCTGGTTCGTGCCACCGATCAGAATGATACACAACTTTACAGCGAAGAAACGGTGGTGGTAAAGGTTGATGAAATTCCATTTTCAGGAGGTGCAGGTACAGAAGCATATCCTTTCCAAATAAAAACCCCTAAAGATTTGGATGAGATCAGAAATTATCTGGGTAGCTCGCATGCGGATAAGTATTTTGCTCTGGTTAATGATATCGATCTGCAGGTGTATTTGTCGGAAGGGAATCCGGGGTATAACGAAGGGGCGTTTTGGGATCCTGTCGGGGGTGTTTATGATACTTCTTTTCGGGGTAAACTGGAAGGGAATGGCTATACGATTTCAAATTTGAGAATTTCCAGAGCCGGTGAGAATTATGTGGGATTGTTTGGGATCATTTATTTTTCGACCATTTCCGATTTGATAATTCACATTTCAGAGGGTGGAAGTGTTGAAGGAAATCAATTGGTAGGAGGACTGGCAGGACATGCAGAAAGCTCTCAGATAAATGATGTTCATGTTTATGGGACGATTCAG
Organism: Anaerophaga thermohalophila str. Valhall; assembly: GCF_000250735.1. Lineage (GTDB taxonomy): Bacteria > Bacteroidota > Bacteroidia > Bacteroidales > Marinilabiliaceae > Anaerophaga > Anaerophaga thermohalophila_A. Next base: position 7,208 of record NZ_AHZV01000150.1, on the reverse strand, counting down.
GGAAATTCTTCTTATGTTGGAGGAATATGCGGTCGGTCATATTCTAGTACTTTTCTGAATAATACAGCGAGCGTGGTTGTTTCATCCTCCGGAGATAATATTGGTGGATTGATCGGTTACAGTTTGAGTAATTTTGAAAATTGTAGTGTGGTTGGTTCAATAAGCGGAACAAACAATGTAGGGGGGATGGTTGGGTATAATGACAATAACCCCATGATAGGATTGGGCAGTTTAACTCAATGCTATGCTAATGTTTCCATGAATGCAGTTAATGGAAATGCAGGAGGATTGGCTGGTTATAATCTTGGAACTATATCTGATTCTTACGGCAGAGGTTCGATAACCGCTCCATTAAATGCAGGTGGAGTTGTTGGACAGAACATCTACGGCGAGGTTGATATGGGAGGCTTAATGGAAACAGTTACCGGCACCATCACCAACTGCTACTCGGCAACTCTGGTTAACGGTTCCGATGCCACCATCGGTGGTTTTGCAGGAGTAAATGAGGGTAGTATTACCACTTCTTACTGGGACATCAACACCAGCGGGCAGGAGAATTCTGCCGGAGGAACCGGATTGAACGGCATAGCTATGCGTGAGGCTGCCTCTTTCACGGACTGGGACTTTACCAACATCTGGGGCATTGATGCTCTGGAGGAATATGTCTCTTATCCTTATCTGATCAATAATGAGGAAACACCACATCCCGGGGCTATTGGTAAGGTTACAGTCACCTCCTGGCCGGTGACATCAGATATTGTTTACGGACAGACGGTAGGAGAATCCGTTCTTTCGGGGGGTGAAGCCACTCATGAGGGCAGTCCGGTTGAAGGTACATTTTATTTTTTGAACGGTGATAATGCTCCTGTTCCCGGAAATTATGAAGAAGCTGTGGCATTTTTGCCTGATGATGATAACAGTTATCTGCCTGTTTTAGACGGAAGTACCATGCTTAATGTTAATCCGAAGCCAGTTTCGGTTATCAATGCTGTTGCTGAAGACAAGGTTTATGACGGTACTACGACAGCGGTAGTTTCCGGTGCTGAACTGGAACCCGGTGCAGTTGAAGGAAGCGACGAGGTAATGCTCAGTAATCATAACACCGGAATTTTTGTCCAGGCTTCTGCTGGTGATGGCCTTCCTGTGATTTCCGAAATGATACTTTCCGGTGCCGATGCAGGCAATTATGAAATCGACGCGCAGCCTTCACTTACGGCCTCCATTACCAAAGCAGCGTTGACTGCAACAGTCGACAACAAAGAGCGGTTGTATGGAGAAGCTAATCCCGAACTGACGGTTAGTTATACCGGCTTTGTGAATGGCGAAGATGCTTCTGTTCTTTCTGTCCTACCCGATGTTTCCACTGTGGCTACTGCGAATAGCAACGTTGGTGATTATGTGATAACCGGTGGAGATGGATTTGATGAAAATTACAACTTCAGTTACGTGGACGGAGTGCTGTCGGTAAATCCCGCACCACTAACAGTTAAAGCGAAAGATGCCACGCGCATGGAAGGAGAGCCCAATCCTGAATTTGAACTGGAATATACAGGGTTTGTCAATGGTGAAGACCAAAGTGTAATTGACTTCCTGCCGGTAGCCACATGCGATGCCGATGAGTTTTCGGAGCCCGGAGATTATTCCATTAATGTTTCAGGAGGAGATGACGGGAATTATTATTTCATCTATGACAATAGCGGAATACTAACGGTGACTGTTGCAACGCATGCTTTGCAACAGAAAGATGTATCAGCCTCGGTTTACCCGGTTCCGGCCGATGAATTTGTTTTTGTCGAATGTGACGGAGCTTCCGTTAAAAATATTCAACTCCTTAATATGACAGGAACTGTTGAAGATTGTTCAGTCCGAAAAGTATCCGACGATTTATTCAAAATTGACATCCAGAAGATGAAAAGCGGGATTTATTTCCTTATGATCTCGCAGGAGCAGAATACCATTGTTAAAAAAATTATTGTGAAATAACTTTTAAGCTGGTTTTATCTTGTTTAAAAAGAGGTATCCAAAACGTTGGATGCCTCTTTTTTTAAAACCTCAAAACCGAATTATCGTACAATATTATGAGCCCGGTCAAAAAAGCATCTTTGTTGCCAGACTCTGTGTTGTTTTAAATTTTTGCATCCTCATTAACAGCGAGTTAACTCCGGCACAAAAATTTAAAACGCCTTGATTTTGACAAAAATATGCTTTTTATACCGCACTCATTTATATTATAGTGCAATACTCCGTTGAACTTTTGCAGATGCCTGATGATATATTGTATATACAGTCAATGACGCAAACCACAACTCTCTCATAATAATTTTGCATCATTGCGTCTCTGCGTTTAGGCTTTTTTAACCTGACTATTGATATTGAAAATCTCGCATCAATTGGTTAGATTTATGTTAATATTTCTGGGGGGAGTAATCTCGAGGACAGCAAAGAGATTGGTAAAAGGAAATTTACAATAGTGTGTTTATTGATAGAAAATCTAACGATCTGTTGTATATGCTGAAGTTTTTCAGAAAAATAACATACGATCACGAGTGGTTGATGGCCGTTCGGATTTCGGGAATGTTTCTGGTGTTGGGATGCTTGTGGATACTTTTCAGCGATCGTTTGGTGTTTTCTCTTTTTGATGATCTGCAAATGCAAGTCCGGCTTCAGCTTTGGAAAGGGTGGTTTTTTGTGGTCGTGGTGGCTGTTATGCTGCTTTTTATGATTAAAAGATATCTTTCGCGCAACAGCAGGTTGTCCAATTCGTTGGCGCTCAGCGAAGAACGTTTTAAAAGCATTATCGAGAAATCGGTTTCAGGAATTTGTATTACTGATGAAAATGGTGTGTTTGAATACGTGAACCCGGCTTATCAGAAAATATACGGGTACCCGGCCAGGGAACTAATTGGTAAAAAAATCACGAAACTATTAAAGCCTGAGTTGCACGAAACGGCAATCAGAAGTCACAGGGATTTATTTCACAACAAGTCAGGAGGTCGTGGTTTATGGGACGTCATCGACAGCAGGGGTACCCCGAAAAAAGTTATGGTCGATTCTTTTCCCGTAATCTGGATCAACGGCGAAAAGCGGATGGTAACCTTTGTCAGCGATGTTACCCGACAGGTGAGAGCAGAAGAAGAGCTTAAAAACAATGAAGCGCGTTACAGGTCTATGATGGAAGCGCTTGACGTACCTCTTTTTATTACCGAGAACGATTGCCGTATCATATTTGCCAATAAAGCTTTCAGGGAGGATTTCGGTGAAATTGATGATGAAACATTTTGCTATCGGCGCATAAGGGGTCAATACAGCCATTGTTTGTGGTGTAAGGATATTCATGAACTGAAACCGGGCGAAAGATATGTTGAGGATTTTAAAAGTGAAGTTAACGACCGGATTTATCAAACTACAATGGTGCCCGTTGAATTCAACCCGGGTGAGCTTCAGAAAATGGTCGTCTTGCGTGATCTTACCGATATTCTCAGCGCTAAAGAACGGGCAGAAGAGAGTGATCGCCTGAAAACCGCCTTCCTGGCAAATATGAGCCACGAGGTCAGGACACCCCTGAATGCCATTCTCGGCTTTTCCAGCATTTTGAATGATGATACTTTGCCATCAGAAGAGCGAACCCGTTTTATCGATCTTATTCATCAGAGCGGAATTCAACTGCTAAATATTATTGATGATATTGTGGATGTGGCAAGAATAGAGCAGGGTAATTTGCGGATTTCTATTGCCCCTGTTGAGTTACAGCCACTTTTGAGCGAGGTTATGGACATTATGAAACTGGAGCTTGTCGATGGCACCAAACCCGACCTGACACTTGAAATGGTTAATCATCTTCCCCCCGGATTTCATATAAATGCCGATTCACTGCGTCTTAAGCAGGTCTTAATGAATTTAATTGGGAATGCCATAAAATTTACAAAAAAGGGAAAGGTTATACTGGAAGTATTCAGGGATGGTAAAGATATTGTCTTTAATGTTGAGGATACTGGGATGGGTATTCCTCAGGAAAAGATGGACATCATATTCGAGCGGTTCAGACAGGTGGATGAATCTTCAACCAGGGTTGCCGGAGGCAATGGGCTGGGACTGTTCATCAGCAAAAATCTGGTGGAACAGATGGGAGGCAAAATTAAAGTTGCTTCTTCGTACGGTAAGGGGAGTACTTTTTCGGTGATTTTAAAAGGTACCTTAAAGTAACCGACAGGCAGAAGTGGTAAATTTCGCAGAGAAGAATTTTGCCTTTAGTACCGAAAACGACAAAGAGTGTGGCAACAAAGATGCTTTTTAGACCGCACTCAGGGATATCTCAAATTATTAGAAAAGGGAAACAATTTACGTATTGTTTTCGTAGGCAGCCAAATAGAGAATTTTTCTTCACAAGGGTTAAATTAATGTACAGCACTTCAAAAATATTGTTGCTCAACAACAAGCCTGAGCTTGCCAGGGATTTGCAAACTTTTCTCACGGGAAAGTTCGGTGCTACCGAATGTTTGCATCAAAGCCGGGATGCGATACCACTATTGGCTAATGGTGAGTACGATCTACTGGTGCTTTCCAATCATCTGAACGACATGGAGGGGATTGAATTTGTCCGGCTCCTCAGAAAACGGGGCATTAGTGTTCCGTTTGTTATGCTTGCCGGAGACGGGGACGTGCTTCAGGCAGTGGAGGCAATGAAAGAAGGAGCTGTAGAATTCATACAGTGGTCCGATAACCGCGAGGCTTTTTATCCTTATCTGGAAGAGGTTTTTAAGAGAGCGATTCATAAAAGTACTTTTGAGAAATTCTTTACCGAAGGCGAACTTATTTATAAAACACTGTTTGACAACCTCAGGGATGCGGTTTTTCTACACCTCATCGATGAAGAGACCCGAATTCCGAGTACATTTGTGGAAGTTAACCCCGTTGCCTGCCGCAGGCTGGGATACTCGCGCGAAGAATTGTCAACAATGACACCGGCCGATATCGATGTTCCCGGAGCTGTTGACATAGAAAAAGTTGTTGATGCCTTGTTTGCCAACGGGTCCACTATTTTTAAAACCGCTCACAAGACCAAAGACGGGAAAGAAATTCCCGTTGAGGTTAATGCCAAACTTTTCGATCTGAAAGGAAATAAGGTTGTTTTATCGGTTGCCCGGAATATTACCGATCAGCAGAAAATGCTGGACGATCTTAAAAACAGCGAGCTTCGTTTCCGCTCAATAATTGATAAATGTATTGTGGGAATTTGTATTCTTAACGAAAAGGGTGTTTATGAATATGTGAACGATGCATATTGCAAAATTTACGGTTATGCACCTCATGAAATGATTGGTCGTCAATTTACTATGGTAGCACCCGAAAAAAGTAAAAAGATTCTGATTAATCGACACAATGAGTTTTTCAGAACCGGGAAAATAGAAAAAAAAGAATGGACAGCGATCGCTAAAAACGGGAATGAAAGGTTTGTGATTACCGATTCTACATTAATTACCGATGTTGATGGAAACTTTAAAAGAGTAACATTTGTCGAAGATGTCACGGAAGAAAGATTGGCCAAGCAGGCGCTCGAAATGAGTGAACTCAGGTATCGTACCATGATGGAGAATCTTCAGGATCCCATTTTCATAAGTGATGAAAACTTTAACATCAGGTTTGTTAATAAAGCATTCAAAAAAAGGTTTGGCGACACAACGAGGCATAGCAAATGCTACAGGAAGGTGTTTGGAGAGAGCGGCCCCTGCCCGTGGTGCATGGTGGCGATCCAAAATATGTCAAGGTTCAGAAAACGACTCGAAAAGACAATAAACAAACGGGTTTATCAAATAACAACAGTGCCGATTCAGTTTGAGGGTGATTACCAGGCTAAGATGACCATACTCCGCGATGTTACAAAGGTTGTAAAAGCCCGGAAAAGAGCAGAGGAAAGCGATAAGCTGAAATCGGCTTTCCTGGCCAATATCAGCCACGAAATACGTACTCCGCTTAATGCCGTGTTGGGTTTCTCGAACTTGCTGAAGGATGAAGATCTGACCCGTGACGAAATGAAAATGTACATAGACATGATCAATGAGAGTGGTTCTCATCTTTTGCATGTCATGGACGATATTATCGAATTTTCATTCATCGATTCAGGATTGGTTCAGGTCAAACCGCTCCGGATAAAAACAGACCGCCTGCTTGATTATTTGTACAAGGAAACGACACGGCTGCAAAAGAAAATGAATAAGGCTCATCTTCAGGTTAACTTTGTAAATCATTTGCCCGAAGATGTCAGGTTTGTCAATGATGAAACCCGTGTCAGACAGGTTTTACAGAACTTACTCTCCAATGCAGTTAAGTTTACGGAAAAGGGAGAAATTTCTCTTCGCGTTTATCACGATGAAAATAAATGGGTGGTTTTCTCAGTTAAAGACACTGGCATAGGAATTCCCAAAAAACTTCACGATGTCATTTTCAGGCGCTTTCGCCAGGCCGACGAAGGTCAAACCCGAATGTTTGGCGGTAACGGCCTTGGCCTTGCCCTCTCAAAGCATCTGGCCGAAATGATGGGTGGCCATATAAAAGTTGACTCTGAGCCGGGAAAAGGTTCTGAATTCAGGTTGTACGTTCCCGAGAAGTTTGATGAGTCCCTGGCCCGTGCCCTGTCAGTAGAATATGTGAGATAATTTTTTCGTGGAGGAATAACTTCTCTATGCTCCCTTCTACCATCCAACCTTTCTGCCTTTACTCCATGCCCTTTGCCCAATGCTACTCCCAGGCGGTTAGTTTAATCGCGAAATCTCACTGATTTTTTCTGCCAGTTCCACATCACGCTCCGTGATTTCACCCACGTCATGCGACAGTAGCTTAATTTTTACTTTTTTGTAAGCAAAGATTTCAATGTCCGGATGATGGTCGGCCTCTTCGGCGATGGGGACAATTTTGTTAACAAAATTAACAGCGTCAACAAAATTACTCAGCGTGAATGTGCGCGTCAGCTTGTTGTTTTCTATTATCCAGTTTTCCGGTGTTTTCATGGCCATTTGTTTTTATTGGTTTTAAGGTGGACAAATACAAAGTGGTGTTTGTTCACTTCCTCACTTTCCCAGCCAGTTGCAAGGCTTGCGAAGCCGCCAAAAACGGAGTTTACTTTTCGTAAATGAGTGTTTTGGCGGCAAGAGTAAAACAGCAAATGGTATTTTACAATACTCCGTTAAACTTTTTTAGATGTCTGGTAAGGT
>NZ_AHZV01000151.1 GCF_000250735.1 Anaerophaga thermohalophila str. Valhall | reverse complement strand
TGCTTTTTTGACCCGACTCATCACATAACAAGAGAAAACCGGCCAGATGAGAACCATTATTATCGACGATGAAAGAAATGCCCGTGACACCATCAGAAGCATGCTTGAAGCTCTTGCCGATGATGTGAATATTGTTGCAGAAGCCGATGGCGTAGCTAACCGGGAAAAAAGCCATTGAAAAGTATAATCCCGACTTCGTAGTGCTCGATATTCGTATGAAAGACGGTACCGGATTCGACATGCTCCGCAAACTCACCCACTACAATTTTGCACTGGTTTTTCTGACAGCACACGACGACCATGCCCTTGAAGCATTCCGTTTTTCTGCTGTCGATTACCTTCTTAAACCGGTCGACCCGGACGACCTTCAGAGAACTATTGAGAAAGTAAGAAAACAGCAAACCCCCACACGGGAGGTTTTAAATACTTTACTCGAGAATATGCAGAAATTTTCCGGAGCAGCCCGAAAAATTGTACTCAGAACAAGTGAAGCCATTCATTTCATCAACAGTGATGACATTATACACTGCGAAAGTGCCGACAATTACACACGCTTTTTCATCAGGGAACGTAAACCACTGATGATCTCACAATCCCTTAAAACTTTCGAGGAAATACTTGAGCCGCTGGGTTTTTTGCGTATCCATCAATCTCACCTGATCAATCTCAGACACATCTGTAAAGTCGACCGCAAAGGAGGATTCCGGATTGAGATGACCGACGGATCAATGATACCGGTAGCAGTGAGAAAGAAGGAGATGCTGCTTAACAGGCTGGCTGGATTGTAATTTGTCATTGTGCATGCCCATTACCGTAACAGGGATGCTTACCTGAGCGGGCATATCCCCCGGGGCCATTGATCTTGACACCAACGACGTGGAGTCAACCGAAACGTGGAACCGTCGATCTCCCAAAGAGCTTAAGGCTGTTTTCGAAGCTCATGGTATCACTGCTGATACTACGGTAATTATGTATGGAAAATTCATGTCGCCCGACAACAACGATCCTTTCCCCGGCAGTGCTGCAGGCGACATCGGAGCCATACGTTGTGCCTTTATCATGCTTTATGCCGGCGTAAAAGATGTGCGGGTGTTAAACGGCGGTTTTCAGTTGTGGGTAGATGCCGGCATATTGCTTTCTCTGTTACGTTCTTTGAAGTTTTTGCATGTATATAGTTTCTGTCCATAAAGTGCCATTTACTGCGTTACGCTCGTCCGAAAATTACTCATTTACGATGAGTAAACTCCGTATTTTCGGACTTCGCAAGCCTTGTAAATGACACTTTCTGAACAGAAACTCAAATTGTAAAAATTTTTTGCGAGTTGATAGACAAGCACTATATAGTTTGCGGTGTTGTCTTGAATTCAATAAAAAGAACATGAATCCAGGGTTCATCCCTTTCATTGAACCATCTTTCCCGGCAAATTAAATCTGAAAGTACTCCCCTGGCCGGGTTCCGACTCAAGCTTAACCCCGTCGCCCATCATGCTGGTCAGTTTTTTTACAATTGAAAGCCCCAGACCGGTCCCGCCGTATTGCCGCGAAATCCTGTCATCCCCCTGAATAAACTGCTCAAAAATAATCTCTTGTTTTTCCGGTTTTATGCCAATCCCGGTATCCGACACCATCAACTCTATTTTCCCCCCGGCAGTACCCGAAATACCAAAACGAATCTCCCCCTCCTCGGTAAATTTCAGTGCATTATCAAGCAAATTTATCATCACCTGATTTAATCGGTTTTCGTCACCTACCACCTCAATTTCTTCATCGGGTATGCATAGACGTAACCCTATATGACCTCTACCCGAATCTTTCATCTTCTTTCGGTATAATTGATAAAGCGAATTCAGGAAATGGTTCAGGTTAAACACTTCTTGCATCATTGCCGGTTGCTCCGACTCCAGCTTCGACAGCTCAAGTACATCATTAATGATCTGCAAAAGACCATTGGCACTACGGCGGATGATGAGCCCGTATTCTTCTCTCTGTTCCTTCGGCAAATCCGGATCACTGGTAAGCAACTCTGTAAACCCGAGTATTCCGTTCAACGGGGTACGTATCTCGTGACTCATGTTGGCCAGGAAGGCCGATTTCAGCCTTTGACTCACTTCTGCCTTGTCCCGCGCTTCTTTCAGGTCGCCGATCAGTTTTTTCTGAATGCTGATATCTTCTTTTATGAGGATGTAATTTGTAATATGCCCGGTTTCATCAACCATCGGAGAAATATAATTTTTCTCCCAGAATGTTTCGCCATTCTTTTTTTTGTTCAGGAATTCTCCCTGCCAGTCGGTATGCGCATTAAGACAACGTTGCATCTCTTCAAAAATAGTCTGGTCGAGATGATTGGCAACGTCAAAAATTCGTGGACGCAGCCCGACTATTTCCTCCATTCCGAAACCCGTCAGGCGGGTATAAACCGGATTCACATAAAAGATCAGTCCTTTTTCGTCGGTAATAATAATGGCAACCGGACTTTGCTCTACCGACTTGCTGAGTAATTTTAACCGGCTTTCGGTTTTTTCTTTTCGGTTACATCATGAACAATGCTGTGAAGATAATCCTTGCCTTTTATTGTTATTATACTGGAAAAAACCTCAACATCGCGAACTGAGCCGTCGGCCAGCCGGTGACGAAAATTGAAATGATTGCGCTCCTGCCTTCGGGCACGGTTCATTTCTTCTTTAATCTTCTCAGGTGTAAGGGTATTTATCCGGTCAATATTCATCGACCTTAGCTGCTCTACTGACCATCCGTAAAATTTTTCAGCAGCATGATTGACATTCACAATAGAACCGTCTTCGGGATCAATCAGTAACTTTATGGCCGAATGCTCCTCAAACAGCCTCCTGAACTGATCTTCGCTCTCCTTTAATGCCTGTTCCGACAACAATCGCCTTTCTGCCAAAGTCATGTGTCCGCCTATCAAGAGCGTAACCGATGTAAATAATACCAAAACCACCGGACCAATGCCGGTAATGATCTCGATCGATTGTGGCCACGGTATCAGCAACTGGCACAGCAACATCAAAATCTGCGCTGTAAAAGCAACAAAAAGCAACTCCCGCATTCCCGGCAAAACGTTACGGACAGACAGATGTTGCCGAACAGCAACCCCTAAAAGACAAACGGATGCAATGGTGGCAAGACCCGCCCACATGCCGGCACCACCAATCCAAACGCGGTAAATTGCAGCGATAACTCCCGAAATCACGGCAACCCAGCCTCCTCCGAATAGTCCTGCAAGTGGCAATACAATGGAGCGTCCGTCATAAAAAATTCCCTCACTATACTCCAAAGGAATATTCATGCCAATAACAGCAACCATACCAAACAAGAAACCCATCAGGATTTTTCCCGTCTTCCCCAAAAGGGCCCTGTATCTCACCAGAAATTCGTAAAATACAGACAGCACTATTAGTAGTGCAGCGTTAAGAATCAGATCGTGAAGCATACCCTAAATTATTACATTCTTATATTAAGGGTACTCAATTGTACCCCGTGGAACTGAGTACCGGAATTCCGGATTCCCGGGTTTTGGGTTCTGAGTCGGGCTCTGGTTGCTCAACTTTATCTCAGCCTTAGTCTTAATCTTCATGGGCTATTGAACAGATTCTTCGTCGTTTCTTCCTCAGGATGACACCTGGCTGCTTGTCATTCTGAAGGAAGTGAAGAATCTGATTGATCTTTGTATTATTGAGCCCGGTCTAAAAAGCATCTTTGTTGCCAAACTCTGTATTGTTTTAAATTTTTGTATCCTAATTAACAATAAGTTAACTCCGGTACAAAAATTTAAAACGCCTTGATTTTGACAAAAATATGCTTTTTATACCGCACTCATTATTTGTTTCACAGAGCTTCACGGAGTAGACACAGAGCAAAGAATAGTTTTTTCAGCTAACCTCTACCCCGGCACACGGTTTCGGATATTTTGATCATCCTACCTTTCTGCCCCATGCCCCACGCCCTCTACCCCATGCTCTCTGCTCTCTGCCCCATGCTCTCTGCCCCTTCCACTTTGCCTTTTATCGTTTTTTGAAACCTTTTTCACTCAATTTACGAAAAACAGAGACAGGCGCTTTTTTTCTATACGAGATTTTCACTGGTTCGTTTAAAAAAATTTAAACGCAGAGACGCGATCACGATGACGCAAAGCTTTTAATGAGAGAGTTGTGGATCAATTCACTTTCAACATCAAAAATAATTAGAGTCTGTCCATTAAGTACCATTTGCTGTGTTACGCTTGCCGCCAAAAACGGAGTTTACCTTAGTAAATGAGTAATTTTCGGACGAGCGTAACACAGTAAATGGCAGTTTATGGACGGAAACTAATTAGTGCGTGTCTATAAACTCGCAAAAAAATTTTTACAGTATGTGTGTCTGTTCTGAAAGTGCCAGTTGCAAGGCTTGCGAAGCCGCCAAAACCGGAGTTTACT
>NZ_AHZV01000152.1 GCF_000250735.1 Anaerophaga thermohalophila str. Valhall | reverse complement strand
CTCGTTTCATTGGTTATTTTTAAAGGGTTTAACCTAATTGTGTTTGGTCGTTTGCCATCATAATTTTTTTATGATTTAAAAAAATATCCTCCTGCCATTTTGCAGGATTGTTTATGATGAGCCCGGTCTAAAAAGCATCTTTGTTGCCAAACTCTGTGTTGTTTTAAATTTTTGCATCCTTATTAACAACGGGTTAACTCCGGCACAAAAACTTAAAACGTCTTGATTTTGACTGAAATATGTCCTTTTATACCACACTCATTCAGTAATTTCGATACGATTTCCTTCCGGATCAAGAATTACACTTTCATAATATCCATCCCCTGTTGTTTTTGGTTCTCCAAATATTTCATACCCATCGGATCTTAAACGTTCGGTAAGTTTATCAACTGTTTCCTTGTCTCCGACAGATATAGCTATATGAGCCAGTCCGTTTACCGAGCCTTTCTCATCTTTTCCTTCCTTAATATCCGTTCTTTTCATAAGTTCTATACGTGCTCCACTTTCAAAGGATAGAAAATAAGACGAAAAACCCTTATTAACATTTTCATATCTTTTACTGCATTTCATGCTGAAATAGCTTTGATAGAAGCTACGCATTTTCTCTAAATCTTTTGTCCAAACCCCAATGTGTTCAATTTTTATATTCATAGCAGTTAATCTTCTCTTATTGCAAATTCATCTTTTCATTTTGCTTGTAAAAGAACAGTTTACCCCATTTAAGTATTGTTGTTTTGCCACTCCCCACTGTCAGAATTAGAATGCGTAGGATTAAAGGATTTTAGGATTCATGACTTTGAGAATACTCTTGTTAGCATGATTTAGGTTTCTATCTCAATGACCACAGCGCGCCGGTATATGACTTCCGTTTCTCATGTTTTAAAGAACCGCCGTGTATAGCCTGTTCCGTTTAATCGAGAAGACCTGTATGGAAGTTGGTGGGAGAGGTGCTGCGGTGGGAAAATGGTTTAGTGGCAATCTACTCGATTGGGCGCTGGGTTTTATTGTTCAAGTCGGTTTATTTCAGTACGAATTTCTTCTATAACTTCAGGGTTCATTATTACCTTTTTCCCGTTTGCTTTGGACGAAAAAATGTAAAATACTTTACCACCGAATTCGCTCTCAAATTTCTCGTGTGACTTTTGTTGTAACTCTTTTTCTTTGAAGATTTGAGATAGTTGAATTCCTTGATTAACTGGTTTTATTTGCAATCCGATATATCTTTCTTTGATCTTGATAAAGAAGTCAACATTAAAAAGTCTGTCCCACTTGTCAGGAGCTGGCTCAATTTTGTAGCCAAGTTCTTGTTCGAGTTGACCATAAATTGTTTTTATTTCAGTCCAATAGCCATCAAAGGTTCTGTCGATGACAAGTTGAAGCATATAATCAATGCAGTCTTGTTCTGTGATTTCTTCTACTTCTGCAGCAATGACTTCTGTTATCTTGATATAGAGTTTTTTACCAAGATCAATTATGTGTTCTTTTGAACGCACATTTGAGAAATAGTATTCTCTCCACTCTTCCAATGTTTTTGGCTCACATTGCCTGATACTTTCTGATGTCGGTCCAACATTTCTTTTAAAGTTCAGTTGAAAGCGATTCATCGCACTATTTAAAATCCATTCTTTTGTCATATTATATGCCGGTTAAATAGTGTCTGTCCATAAAGTGCCATTTACTGCGTTACGCTCGTCCGAAAATTACTCATTTACGATGAGTAAACTCCGTATTTTCGGACTTCGCAGGCCTTGCAACCGGCACTTTCAGAACAGACACACATATTGTGAAAATTTTTGCGAGTTTATAGACGAGCACTATTTAGCCATTTGATGCGTTTAAACTTAAAAACTTGTCTTTGTATTTAAAATCTGCTTCTGTGTCGGGTTCTGCTAACCCTTCTTTAATAAGGTGTGCATTCAAAAAAGTTTTATTCTTTAAATACAAGTAACACATTAAATTATTCTGCTCATCATATTTATGGTTATCATATCTCATAAAAACCTTTTGTCCTTTTGTCTTTTCGTAAAGAAAGTCCTTGGCAGAACCATTTGCAGTCTTCTTTTCTTTAACGCCGATAAGTCTGACCACAAGGTCATTATTAAGTTTCACCAACTCAGGGCTAATGATTTCTTTTACTGTGTAATACTCTTCTCGCTGCCCACTATTCTTATCGATTTTTGAACCAAATTGAAGTTTCTTAGGGTCAATCTTCTTATCAAAGTTTTGAAAATCAACGAAGCGATAAGGTAAGTTATCAAACTCTTTTTCTATGTCAATATTTGTTTCATCTTTTAGAAACTCGTATGTTGTTCCTTCAATATCAGCTTGATTAATATTTAATTTGCCTTTTGCAATTTCAATAAATTCTGGATTTATTTCATATCCAATTGAATTACGTTCCAAATTTCGTGCAGCTAATGATGTTGTTCCACTCCCCATAAACGGGTCTAAAACTGTCTCACCTTTAAAGGCAAACATTTTAATTAGTCTTTTTGGCAATTCTTCAGGGAACATTGCGATGTGTCCATCTTGTCTTGCACCACCAAAGTTCCAATGACCTGCAAAATATTCTTTCCATTCTTCTTTGGTCATTTTGGATTGCTCTTTTATCTCTTTGCTAACCTTTGATTTGGAAATGCCTAATTTTTTAAAAATTAAAATAAACTCATAATCAATAGAGAGAATGCCGTTCCTTGGTGTTGGGAAACTCCCCATCAATGATGCTCCACCTGTTGTATTGGTTGTGGTTTGTTTTTGCCAAATAATAGCTCCCATATAATCAAATCCGATGCTTTCACAGAATTTTATTATTTCAGTTCGGATAGGGATTACTTTGTAACGACCATAATATACAGCCCTTGCAAATTGGTCGCCTATATTTACGCAAAGTCTACAACCATTGTCAAGAACACGATAACATTCCTTCCAAACAAGATTAAGGTTGTTTATATAGGTTTCATAGTCTTCGTGATAGCCTATTTGATTTTCTGTTCCATAGTCCTTTAGTTGCCAATAAGGTGGCGAGGTGATAACTAAATGAACCGACTTGTCAGGAATAAGATTCATCTGACGACTGTCTCCATTTATTAATTTATGTGTCGTTTTCACTTTTAATTTTTTTTTAATTTTTTGTCTGCAAAGGTAGTCATAATCTGGGATTCTCTCTTCTTGACTCATTTTTGAACCAATTGAGCCAATTATGAGCCAATTAATTTGTAAAGGGTTCCAGCCCCAACATTTCCAATTCTTTTCCCCAAATTGAATTTTTCAACTAACTCAGTTAAGTCTCTTGTAGCCTTTGCTTTAGAAACTTTACACAGTTCTTGATATGTTTTATTTGATATGGTTCGGGAATAGCCAATCCGGATAAGCCCCAAAAAGGAACCCTTAAATTTACTGAATAACTTATACAATCAAAATAAAGATGAGTGAAAATCAATAATTTCTGAGCAGGATCAATGAACACTTAAGGAAACAGATATTTCCAATCTTTTTTGTGTCACCCACAATACCCCGGTTGCGTCACTCGCAATAACGTTATTGCGTCGGTCACAATAGTATTGTTGTGTTGGCTTTTGTCTTCAGGGGCAGTTGTTTCTCAATCCTACAATCCGCATCATTTTCAGCAATCCAACATGCTGTTAACAAAGAACTTTAAATACAATCATATATTGAAGACTCATTCTATTTCTCTTGACTTTTAGTTTCATGTTTATTTGATAGAATCATGCCTAGTATTAAAAAAATCATCGATATTATTCCCAAATAGCTACCAGCGTTTTCTGACCAACTTAAATCTGAATAATTAACTAAAGTAAGTTGTCCTATTATGATAAGGATAGAAACGATTATTAATCCAATTCTAAATTTCTTCATGGTATTTTAGACTATTATAGAATCTTTATCATGATAGTATTTAATTAACAATCATCAAAGATAATTAATTCCTGTTTTTCTTTTAGAATGAAGCAACCTGATAACCTATACCCCCTAAGAACCGTGCGTGCCAGTTTATGCATTCATAATTGATATTTAAGGCATGCATGATTTTCACTTGCCGGCACACGGCTCAGGCACTTTTAAGGCCTCTGCGGTGAAGCGAGACCCGGCTGTTATTACTATTTTTATTATCGTTGACAATAAAAGTAGTAATTTGCCTGCATTCTTTGGCTAATATTTCTTTCTTTTTGTTCTATAGCAGAACTGTTTGCGTCGTTTCGGCATGCCTGTTTTGCCACTCCCCACTGTCTGAATTAGGATGCGTAGGATTAAAGGATTTTAGGATTCATGACTTTGAGAATCTCTATTGTCAGGATGATTAAGATTATAGACCCGCTTAAATTCAAGACTTCTGGCACCAAAATTGAGAAGTAAGCCAATCGGTAGATTGTAGGCCTGGCAATAATTCATTGCCTGGGCCAAATGCACTTCTTCCAAAACCGTAAGTGCTTTTAATTCAACCATGATAGCATCTTCAACAAAAAAATCGACCCGGCGTGTTCCAATGTTGTTACCTTCATAATAAATGGGCATTTCAAACTCCCGCTGATATTTGAGACCTTGACTTTCCATCTCAATGGCCAGGGCCCGCTGGTATATGACTTCCTGAAAACCATTGCCCAGAGTGTTGTGCACCTTCATGGCACAACCAATAATTTTGTGAGTTAGTTCTTTATATTTCATTCTTATCGCAATATTTCAGCGGTAATGCCAAAATACGGGCTACAAAGCCACCTGTGTATCTATCTCCCCTTAATCCTATAATCCTTAAATCCTAAAAATCCTAATTCAGACAACTGCCCTGCCATTACCATTTCCAGCTTTCCACCAGCGCAGGTGGAACATCACAATCTTTAAACGCTCCCCATCTGCACCCTTTGTTTCCCATGGTTTAAAGAACCGCCGTATACGAGACCCGTACGTACGGTTTACCCTGTGAAATAAGTTGATTTCACAGGGTGAATGTGAGAGGTGCTCCGGTGGGCTAATGGCTCACCGGCCATCTACTAGATTAGGCAAAGTCTTCTATTCGTTTTACCAATTCTTCTGCTTTTGCAAATAAAAGCATTTCAATTGTTGAAATATTTGTATTTCTATCTTGAGTTACTTTTTTAAGTAAAGATAAATAGTCCCTGTAAAATGTTTTTAAGTTTACCATGGCCCAATTATTCAGATGGGAAATTATCTTTAATGTTTTTTGACCTTTTGTGATTGTTTTATTCCTACTTACTAAATTTGGAAATAATATTTTGTTCTCAACTGGATAAATAATCTGCAAGCAATTTAATGAAGTTGAAACTCTAGCATCAAATATCGCATATTCTTTAGGATTACGAATAACCAAAGCTTTTGACCATGAAGCAATGCCTTTTTCTTTAAGTTCTATTAATGATTCAGGAGTACTATTTGCATATATTTTTATTTTTTCTTCACTAATTCGACGTATGCCACCCCAGTCTTTAATATAGTATTTCACTAACAGCTCTCTTTTTGCAGTATCTGATTCTGATATCCAAGCTTTATTGAGTTCTTCTTTAAGAGCAATATTTCTTAAGTAATGATTTCCTCTCGGAAGGTTAACGTTAATAGGAATAATCGCTTCATTAAATTTCCAATTATACCAATCATTTGTTTTGTCCAGATTTTCCGAACAGAAATTGCTTAATGCATCCGAAAGTTCCATGGTTTTCAATTTTTGGTTAAATTTTGCCACCGGGTACCATACGCCCCCTAAGAACCGTGCGTACCAGTTTATGCATTCATAATTAATTTTTTAAGGCATGCATGATTTTCAATTCCCATCATACGGCTCAGGTACTTTTAAGGCCTCTGCAGTGAAGCGAGACCCGGCTGTTATTACCATTTTTGTTATCGTTGACAATAAAAGTAGTAATTTGCTTGCAATTTTTGGTTAACATTTCTTTCTTTTTGTTCTATAGCAGAACTGTTTGCGCCGTTTCGGCATGCCTGTTTTACCATTCCCCACTGTCAGAATTAGGATGCGTAGGATTAAAGGATTTTAGGATTCATGCGTTCAGACAATCCTTTAATCCCCAAAATCCTAAAAATCCTAATTCAGACAGCTGCCCCTCCATTAGCTTCACCAGCTTACCACCAGCGCAGGAGGAACATCACAATCTTTAAACGCTCCCCATCTGCACCCTTTGTTTCCCATAGGTAAAAGACGTGTACTGCCAGTTCATTTCTATTAGGAAAGCCTGTAAGTACAGTGGGGGGAGGAGGTTCTGCGGTGGGGCAATGGCTCACCGGCTATCTACTCGAATGCCATCCACTTTATTTATCATTTCGTTATTTTTGGAAATTTAGATATAATTTTTTTGCCGTAATTAAGTTGGTTTTTTTCGACAAGTTTAAAAAACCCGCGTTCTGCATCTACTGCGTATTCGCTATTCAAATATTCTTTTGCTATTTTTTTACAGAGCTTACACCATTCATAATAGTAAAATTGCGAATTTTTATTAATTCTTATTCCCGAATCATTTTCTCGATAAGAAATATTTGTGAGTGGATTATTCTCATTGGAATTATCTCTTAATTGCATAATTTTTTTATCTAAAATTACATATTTCTGTGGGTTAAGAAACATAATTATTTTGCTTACAAAAGAGAATCCTGAAAACTCTGGGAGTCCGATTTTTTTTATATTTATTGGAGAGAAATTGTTGCTTACTACCAGATTATGAAACGCCATAAGTTGTTGGGCAGTTACTTTTTCTCTAAATCTATCAATTCTTACTACTCCATATCCAGTTCTGTAATATCCCCAAAACAGGACATTTGAAAGTCCATCTTTAATTTTTTCAAGTTCACTGCTTCTTAAATTCTTCTGAATATTTGTTTCAAGTTGTCTGTAATTCACAAATTCGACTTCTTTATTAGTTTGGAAGTCAAACAATTTTTTAGGGTAATCATAAACTGGAAATTTTAGTTTCTCAATATTGTCAATTTCCCAGTTGTCGGCTGATGCTGCTGATTGACCTTCAATGCTTAAATTTTGTTTTTCGTTTTGAGCCTGACCACAAAATTTACAAAACTTACTGTCATTATCTATTTTTTTACCACACTTCTTGCAATACATAGGATTACAAAATTATACAGGTTGAATTCTATTCTGAATATTTTTTGTTGTTTATATTTCCGCTTTAAGTGGATACCAACGTCACATACCCCAATTGCCATTTTCAACCCATACCCCCCAATTACTTCTATTATATTATAACTGTTATTCATATTCCAACAACCCCGTTCCAAAACAAAAAAGGTGTTCACCATAAGCAGCCTCCACCTACAGCAACACCTCAAAATTCCAATAGCAATCTGCTTGTACCTGTACTAAGTAACGCACTAATTTACCGAAAACCTGAGAAAACTAAAAGAAAAATGAGTGAAACTCATCAAATATTTGGTAGAAGTAGTAAATTATTGAGTAGATGAATAGAACAGAGCTATTTTTTGATTCTTTTATAGCTAAATAATTCAGGTCATCAATCATCTAAATATTTTGTAATGTCAAATCTAAAATTGATAAGTTCGGAAGGATTAATTTCCAGTCCCTTAGCAATCTTTAAAAATGTTCTGAAGGTTATATTTGTTTTTCCCTGCTCAATTTTGTTGTAATCGCTTGAGTCTATTCCGGTACGGAATTCCATTTCGTTAAGAGTAAATTTCCTTTTCTCTCTAAGGGATTTTACTCTGGCACCAAATTTATCAAGAAAATCAGTAGTAATATCTTTCATTACAAATTGTCTTTAGCAAGACAATTTGTTAAAATTCAAAAAAAAATTCTTGGGGATATATCCCCAAATTAAAATATTTTATTACATTTGAAAAATCTTACACTCAAGAAGTGTAATTTTGCGATACTTCGATAGATAAAAATATTAGAAGCATTCGCTTAGAATCTCGGGCTGAAAACTGGCAATTTTCTTTTGCAACGGGATGATAAGTGGAATGGCTCACGACCCGGGGCGTGGGCTCACTTATCGTTGCAAGGTATGCCAGTACCTCAGTCCGGTAAGTTGAGTTCCGCGCCCTCTTTTTTCCAGGCGCTTACCTTTTTCAAACTCAACACATACGGTTAGTCCATCCCTTTACGGGCGCATTGTGAACGGATGTTTAGTGTTTAATCTTAA
>NZ_AHZV01000153.1 GCF_000250735.1 Anaerophaga thermohalophila str. Valhall | reverse complement strand
TTCTATCATATACCTCATTCCTGTTGTTTTTCAGCATTATTCCGGTCGCATCACAGGTAAAACTCGATCGCGATAAGTGCAGGGAAATGGCCGTTGAATATTCGCGACAGCTACAACTATCGCAAAATCAAAAAGAGCAGGCACTTCTGGACAGAAAAATTGCAAAAGCCGGTTATTTGCCAAAATTCAGTGCCTCAGGAACTTATCTATATAAACCGGATGCGCTGGAGTATTCTCTGGAAGGTGGTTATCTACCTACCTACATCCCAGACGACCAGGGTAATATGCAGCCCAACATTATGCAAAACCCGGTTACCGGACAACCGGTTACCGGTCCCGATGGAAATCCTGTATTCAATATGTATGCCCTGATGCCAGATATTAACATTAACGTGGGGCTTGAAGGCGTTACTATGGCCGGTGTCGAAGTGCAACAGCCCGTTTACATGGGGGGAAAAATTCGTGCCGCAAACAAGTTGGCAAAGGCAGGGGTTGATATAGCTAACCTCCAGGTTGAACAAACTGTTGCTGAAGTACTACTCAAAACAGATGAGGCCTTCTATCAACTGATTGCGGTAAAATCAAAGAAAACTGCAGCGAAGCAATATAAAACACTTTTGGACTCACTTGTTTCCAACATTAAAGCAGGCATGGAAGAGGGAATGGCTACAAGAAATGACCTGCTCAAAGTACAGGTAAAAAGAAACGATGCCATCCTGATGGTGCAAAAAGCTCAAAGTGCCGAAAAACTGGCCGCAATGAACCTATGCCGGATTATCGGGCTGCCGCTTCAGTCTGATATCTCTGTTTCCACGCCACAAAAAGATTCGCTTTTAAGTGTAAAACTAACGGAAACCGAAAATAATATAAGTCGCCGTCCGGAATATCAAATGCTCAGCAAAGTCATAGATATAAAAGAATATGAAGCTGAAATGGCGCGTGCCGAAATGCTTCCCGAAGTTGGCATTTCGGCCGGTTATCATTATTTTGGCGGTCTTGAACTCAATGGCAGAGGCACCGATGAAATGTCATTTATGGCACTGGCATCGGTAAAAATCCCTGTTTTTAAGTGGTTCGAAGAACGTAACAAGCTTACTAAGGCAAAACTTCAGTCCCGTGCTGCCGGACTTGACCTTGAAGAAACAGAAAAACTCCTTCAACTCGAAATTGCTCAGGCAAAATTTAACCTCGAAGATGCTGTTAAACGATACGAACTAACCCTGACTGCTTTAGAACAGGCAAAAGAAAACCTGGAAACCAGCCGTCAGCAATACGAAGAAGGACTGGAAACCCTGGTTAACCTTCTGGAAGCTCAGGCTCAATGGCAGGAAGCGCAAAGCGAACACATCGATGCCAGGACTTCAGTTAAACTGGCTGAAACAAAGTATCTGAAGGCAATCGGGGAACTTAAATGAGAACAAAACAGGCAGAAGTATTGAGCATGGAGCAGAGGGCATGGAGCAGAGGGCATGGAGCAGAGGGCATGGAGCAGAGGGCATGGAGCAAAGAGCATGGAACAAAACAGAAAAAATGGTTCCTGATCATTCCCCTCATTCCCTCACCAGCTCACCAGCTCACCAGCTCATCAAAGCATGGGGTTGAAACCTTCCTCTGATTGCTGACTCTGGAAGTGGGAGAAAGGATTGGAAGGTGAAAGGGTTTAAACGAGCCCCGATTACCCGGGACAAGTCCGTCAGACTAATTAGTGCTCGTCTATAAACTCGCAAAATTTTC
>NZ_AHZV01000154.1 GCF_000250735.1 Anaerophaga thermohalophila str. Valhall | reverse complement strand
CGTAACAGATAATTTATGAATAATACAGGTTAACTTCATTATTCAGTTATCAAAGTAAAAGCGCCTTTACTTAAAAACCGGGCATCGGGATCAAAATGTTCATAATTACCCACGCCAACCTGCTCTTCTTCAAGCGAAGCAGCTTTAATTTCGACTCTTTTCAACAGAAAAGAGGTGTCGTTTTCTCCAATTTTCAAAAGGGCATAGGTTTTCCCTTCAAGGTCAACAACAGCTTCACGAGGCAAAATATACATTTGTTGTGGATTTTTCTGAATCACCGCATCCACGTACATACCGGGTAGAAGAGTGCCATCATTTTCCGCTACTTCAGCCTGAACGGAAATACTCCTGCTTTCATCATCCACTTTATGGGAAATAGACCTGAGGGTTCCGGAAATACTACCAGATGTATTTCCAGCAGGATAAATATCAACACTCAGCCCTGTTTTGAGCCCGGTAAAATCCTTTTCGAAAACATTAAGTTCCACATAAACAGCCTTTGGGTCTGCTATTTGAAGAAGTTCGGTACCGGGGCTGACATACAACCCGTTAACTACATTCATGTCAGTAACATTCCCGGCTATTGGTGCAGTAATAACTACTGATGACACCAGGTCAGCATTGCCTGTTCTTTCAGTATCTACATTAATCAGATGCAGCTGCTTTTGCAACCCGGACCAACTGGCCAGGGCAGACTGGTAAAGACTCCTGGCTTCGAGAAAATCTTTTTCGGAAGCAATCTGGTCCTGAAACAAGCCCCGTTGCCGCTCAAAATCAGCCTTAAGAACAGGTAATCTGGCATCAACCTCCGCAAACCTTTGCTGAAGTTCAACAATAGCAGGCCCTTCCAGTTGCAATAACCTGTCGCCCTTTTTCACCCAGTCACCTTCCGAAACCAACACCTGCGAAACACGCCCTTCGACAATACCGGTTACCAAAGCCTGCTTATCGGGAAAAACTTTAACAACACCCGATACCCCCACCTTTTCTCCTGCTTCCACTTTGTTCATGGCGGAAAAAGCCAGACCGGAAGCCTCAAATTGCTCACGTGTTATCGTTACATTTTCTGCACTGTCAGAATTGTCATCAGGCGCCTGCTCCTCATTGGCAGGGCCACCGCAAGAAGAAAGCAACGCTATAAAAAAACCGGGAAAAGAATCGTTCGTTTCATCAGTATAAAATTAGTCTAAGTTATTGGTCTGATAGAACTCGCATGCAAGCATTCATTCGTATTCTTATCATGGTAAACCTATCTAGTGTCTGTCCATAAAGTACCATTTGCTGTGTTACGCTTGCCGCCAAAATACTCATTTACGAAAAATAAACTCCGTTTTTGGCGGCTTCGCAAGCCTTGCAAATGGAACTTTCTGAACAGACACACATATTGCAAAAAAATTTTGCGAGTTTATAGACACGCACTAAATATATTCTTTTGAACAGTGATATTTTGACAATTAATCATCACAGGTGCAGACTTTTTGAAAGATTTACCTGAAAAACCTTGCACTTTGAATGATGTTATTGGCTATAATTAATTTATTATTAATCTTTTAATTGTTTTTCAGCAGGCCCAGTTTATGCTCATTTCATCTCACATCTAAAAATCTAACAATCTATTGATTGTGCAATACTCCGTTAAACTTTTACAGATGTCTGTTAAGGTAGAGACGCCCAAATTGGGTGTCTCTACTCATTTAAAAACTTTGCGTCATCGCGTCTCCGCGTTTAGATTTTTTTAACTGACTATTGTCTATAACAACTACCATGTAAAAAAATTGATTTCCAATACCGTCTCATTATACTGTCGGAGGCTTTCAAGATGATCAAGCATCATACGCCTTGCCTGGTCAACTGATGTAACATATTCCGGCATACTGATTTCTCCGCTCTGATAAGATTTCCGGGCCGTTTTCATAATTTCACCGGCGAGTTCATCACCGCTTGTTTCATAAACATCGAGTGCGTGTGCATGCTTTCTCAATCGGGCATTCAACTCATTTAATCGTCCGTAAAGACGTTGCTGAATCTCAGCAGATTTTTCCCTGGCAGCCTCCCATTCTATCCTGCTTGCTTTAACCCGCGAACTCTGGCTCCCGAAAAATAAGGGAACAGCAAGTCCGACTTCAAATCCCTTGTATATCTCAGCATCTGCATAATCATTGGTTCCCTGAAAATAGCCCAGACTTATATCGGGTAACCAATTGAGTTTTTCAACGGTCAATTGTCGTCTGGTCCACTCTTCCGAAGCTTTTTGCAATTCATACACAGGACTTTGATTATTCATCGCGGTATCTAACTGAAGGCGGGGAAGTGAATCAAGAGTCACTGCAACATCTTCCTCTGTCTGAAGCAAAACTTTCAGTCGGTTCATAGTCATTACCTGTTCCTCGCGTGTGCGCATCAGTTCAAGGTGCACCTCATCTCTTTGAGACCTTGCCATGAGCAGGTCTAATCGTTTTATCTCACCGGCATCCAACTGTTGCCGGGCTGCACCGGAATAAGCGGAATAAAGTGAATCCAGCTTATAGAAATGTTTCTCCATACAATTCAGGCAAACCAGATTGTAATAAGCCAGTAAAACTTCCTTTGTCAGGGTTCTTTCATTGATTTTATGTTGCCACCGTCCCACTTCAGCACCGGCTTCCAATTCTTTTTTCCGGGCCGGGTATATCAGGGGAAATCTAAAATCCTGAGATACGCCCCAAACTGTAATGGGATGTTCATTGGCAGCGATGTTATTCTCATCATAATTAACAAAAACCCCTGTTCTGTCAATATCCCATGCCGTTCCCTTCATGGCTTCAAGGGCCTCTGTCTTCAGCTTTGACGCTTTAATCCCTGAATTGTTCTCAAGCGCAATACGAACTGCTTCATCCGGCGATAGAGTCTGTTGGGCATCTAACCCCAAAGGAATAAACAAAAGAGCAAGCACCGCCAGCCAGTCGGGCATAAGTAATCGTCGCCGCTTTTGTTTATCTTCCATCAAACAATACAATACCGGCAAAACAACAAGCGTCAAAAGTGTTGCAGTAACCAGTCCGCCGACAACAACAGTAGCCAGGGGACGCTGAACTTCGGCACCAGCCCCGGTTGAAAATGCCATGGGTAAAAAACCAAAAGCAGTTGATGTAGCTGTAAGCAGAACCGGCCTTAATCTTTGACGGGCCCCTTTAAGTACGCGCTCACGTAAATTGTTCATTCCCATTTTTTTTAATTCTGAATAATGTTCTATCAATACTATACCATTTAATACCGATACTCCGAACAACGCAATAAAACCAACCCCGGCCGAAATGGAAAAAGGCATACCCCGAAACCACAACAGCAACACTCCTCCGACGGCTGACAGGGGAATTGCAGAAAAAACAAGTATAGCAGGCCGAATGTTCCCGAATGCAAAATGAAGCATAATAAAGATCAGGATAAGCGCGATGGGAACCACTACCATCAAACGTTTCCGCGCACTGTCGAGGTTCTCGAACTGTCCTCCGTATTCAACGTAATAACCGGGAAGTAAATCGACTTCCTCGCTGATTAGCTTCCGGGCATCCTCAACTACCGATTCAAGGTCGCGCCCACGTACATTAATTCCTACCACTATTCGCCTCCGGGTATCGTCTCTCGATATCTGTGCCGGCCCTTTTGTCATTTCAATGTTTGCCACCTCTTTTAACGGAATGCGACCGCCGCCGGGTAAGTCAACCGTCAGATTTCTCAGGTTCTCCAACGATTTTCGCGAATTTTCGCTGAACCGGACAACAAGATCGAAACGGCGTTCCCCTTCGAAAACAGTACCGCCTGTTGCCCCGGCAAATGCAGTACTTACCAGACGGTTAATATCCGCGATATTTAATCCCAATGATGCTATTTTTCGACGTTTATAATTGACCAGCATTTCGGGAAGTCCGGCCGTTTTTTCCAGTACTACGTCGGCAGCACCGGGAACATCCTCCATCAACGCTTTAATCTGCCGGCCTTTTCTATTCAGCTCATCCAAATCGTCACCAAAAACTTTTATGGCCAAATCGGCCCTTACACCCGTAATAAGCTCATTGAAACGCATCTCAATAGGTTGTGTGAATTCCAGCTCAATACCGGGAATCCGGCTCATTATTTTTTCTTTGTATTTATTAACCAGTTCATCTTTGGTACCGGCAGTAACCCACTCGCTTTTTCTTTTTAGTGTAACAATAACATCGGTCTCCTCCATCGACATGGGATCGGTAGGTACCTCGGCCGCGCCTATGCGGCTGACTACCTGACGGGTTTCGGGAAAAGATTTGACAATTTTCTCAATACGGGTCATGGTTTCAATGGTCTCCCCAAGACTGGTTCCTGTTTTCAGCACGGGTTGTATCACAAAGTCTCCCTCATCCAGAGTAGGAACAAATTCAGCACCCATCCGGTTAAAAATAAAACCTGCCCCAACAAGTAAAGCAAGCGCCATCAAAATTACAGCCTTTTTATGAGAAAGCGCCCAATCGATGGTCGGGGCATAGAGTTTACTCAGAAAATCCATCAAACGATCGGAAATCGTTCTTTTATCAAGAGATGAAGATTTAATAAACAGCGCAGAGACGGCGGGTACAAAAGTGAACCCGAAAATCATGGCACCAATTAAAGCAAAACTGAAGGTCAATGCCATAGGTCTGAACATTTTACCTTCTACACCACTTAATGCCAGAATGGGAATCAGAACTATGATAATAATGATCTGACCAAAAACGGCAGATTTCATCATTTTGGTGGCTCCTTCGATTGAAAGAGAATCACGTGCATGGAGACGCTCCTGTTCCGAAAGTTTCAACAATCCGTTTCGGCGCACCCGTATCTTATAGCTAATATACTCAACGATAATAACTGCACCGTCGATAATGATACCAAAATCGATGGCCCCGAGACTCATCAGGTTGGCATCCACCCCGGAGAGGTACATTAACGAAAGGGCAAAGAGCAGGCTCAAAGGAATAATGGAGGCAACCACCAGTCCGGAACGCCAGCTTCCCAGCAACAGTACAACCACAAAAATTACGATCAACGCTCCCAAAATAAGGTTCTCGGCAATGGTGGTTGTTGTACGGCCGATAAGTTCACTACGTTCCAGGAAAGGATTGATGTATACACCTTCCGGAAGTGATTTCTGTACTTCGGCTACCCTGTCTTTTACCCGCTCAATAACTGCCTTGGGATTGGCTCCTTTCAGCATCATTACCTGCCCCATTACTTTTTCGCCTTCCCCGTTTCCAGTGATAGCCCCGAAACGATTGGCCTGACCGAAACGAACCTCTGCCACATCATCAACCAGAATAGGATTACCCTTTTCACCTCCCACAACGATATTCCGGATATCCTCCAGATTTTCGATCAAACCTTCAGCCCTGACAAAATAGCTTTGGCCTGCCCGCTCGATATAACTGCCGCCTGCTACACTGTTGTTATCCCGTACCGCTTTGAAAATTTGTTCCAATGTGACATTCATCGCCTTCATTCGTGAAGGATCGATGGCCACTTCGTATTGTTTCAGTTGCCCCCCCCAGGTATTGACCTCAACAACACCCTCTATTCCTGATAATTGACGCCTTACTATCCAGTCCTGAATCGAACGCAGTTCCATAGCTGAATAGCGATCCTCGTAACCGGGCTTTACTTCAAGGGTATATTGATATATCTCACCCAGTCCGGTAGAAACAGGCCCCATAAAAGGCTTCCCGAATCCTTCGGGAATATTTTCAGACGCCGACCCAATTTTTTCGGCAATCAACTGACGTGGGAGGTAGGTTCCCATGCTTTCATCAAAAACGATGGTTACCACAGAAAGTCCAAACTTCGAAACCGACCGTATTTCGCGGACACCAGGCAAATTTGCCATTTCCATTTCTACAGGATAAGTCAGAAATTTCTCAACATCCAGCGTGGAGAGATTCCGGGATGTAGTGATCACCTGTACCTGGTTATTGGTTACATCAGGGGTTGCCCCGATTGGCAGACGTGTTAAAGAGAAAATTCCAAAAGCAGCCACGGTAGCGGTAAACAAAAAAACCATTAGTTTGTGGCGGACACTGAAACGGACAATGGCTTCTATCATAAGGAAGTGATGTTTGAATTAGTGTCTGTTCATAAAGTACCATTTGCTGTGTTACACTTGCCGCCAAAATACTCATTTACGAAAAGTAAACTGCGTTTTTGGCGGCTTCGCAAGCCTTGCAACCGGCACTTTCTGAACAGACACATATATTGTGAAAATTTTTGCGAGTTTATAGACGAATACGAATTATGCACAATTTACAAATTTCACGATGAAATGTGAAAAATTGTTTTTGCTTTTTGACAGATGAAAGGTTAAAATCATTCGTTTTTTCAGTGTCTTCCCATAAAGTTAATAGTCAGTTAAAAAAGCCTAAACGCAGAGACGCAATGACGCAAAGTTTTTATTATGAGAGTAGAGACGCCCAAATTGGGCGTCTTTACCTTA
>NZ_AHZV01000155.1 GCF_000250735.1 Anaerophaga thermohalophila str. Valhall | reverse complement strand
GTAAAGCAGAGCAGCTTAACGCCAATCCGCCTCCAAAGCAAAAACAAAAATAAAAGCCCGACAAGGGTAATTTAAAATAAAGCATAGTGCCATGAAAATAAGATTCCATATAATTGCTTTGTTGGTTTTGACAGTATTGGGCAGCTTATCCTCCATTTCAGCCCAAAACGAACGTCGTTTTATCCGTAAAGGGCACGAATACTATGAAAATGAAGAATATGTAGAATCAGAAGTGGAGTTTAGAAAAGCCCTGGAAAAAGACCCGGAAAGTTTCGAGGCCCGTTTTAATCTTGGAGATGCTTTGTTTAAGCAGGAAAAAATTGATGAAGCGCTTGAACAGTTTCAGGCTATTAGAAACAACACAGATGACAGGCAGAAAATATCCAATGTTTATCACAATATTGGAAATGCCTTCTTTGCAAGACAGGAATATGAAAAAAGTATAGAAGCATACAAAGAAGCGTTACGTAACGACCCTGATGATAATGAAACCAGGTATAATCTGATTGTCGCTCAAAAAATGTTGAAAGAACAACAGCAAAATAAACAGGATCAGGAACAAGAGGAACAGGAACAAGAGAAACAAGAGCAAGAACAAGAACAAGAACAAGAACAGCAGCAGCAAGAACAGCAGCAACAGCAACAACAGCAACAGATTTCCAAAGAAAATGCTGAACGAATTCTCAAATCGCTGGATGAAAATGAAAAAGAACTTCAGGAGCGCCTGCGAAAAGCAAAACAGCAACAACAAAAGAAAACTGAAAAAAATTGGTAACGGCAGAAGTGTTATATCTTTGGATAAAAAAATCACCTTTATTGAAACAGGCTTCTGAGAAATTATTGATTGCACAAACAGCTATGAACTCATATTCGAAGAAACAAGTCAGCGGCTTTGACCATTCAAAGCTTCCCATAAGATCAGGACTCAATTTAAAAGGTTCCATTCCTGGTTCTACGATAAAAATGGAACGCTTTTTATTATTGTTTCTGGCATTTATGAGTATTTCTCTGAAAAGTACAGCACAGGATGCGGAGTTCAAGGCCTCCGCTCCTAACGCGGTTGTTCAGGGACAAAAATTTCAACTGGTATACTCTGTCAACAAAGAAGGCCAGGATCTGAGGGTTCCGGATATGTCACCTTTTAACATACTGATGGGCCCAACAATGTCGCAACGTTCTTCTGTCCAAATCATAAATGGAAAAGTAAGCCGAGAACAGGAATACTCCTACACTTATATCCTTAAATCGGAACAAACAGGGACTTTTACAATTCCCTCAGCCACAATTGAAATTGAAGGAAAACAATATAAATCAAACAGCGTTACTATTAAAGTTGTTGAAGCTGAAGATGAAACCACCCGTTCTCAACAGGAAACAACCAATGATGCCACATCGGGGGCAATCAGTGACAGCGATCTTTACATTACAATGCAGGCCAACAGGACTAATGTTTATCAAAGTCAGCCTGTTCTGATAACAACCAAAATATATACCCGGGTCAATCTGGAAGGAATCTCCGATATTCAACATCCTTCGTTCAGAAGTTTCATTGCAGAAGACCTCTCTCAAGACGAAAGAATTGAATGGACACTGGAAAACATTAATGGAAGAACTTACCGTGTGGGTACTTACAATCGTAAAATTGTTTACCCTCAACGAAGCGGCTCACTGAAAATAGAGCCTATTTCTATAGAATTTCTGGTGAGAATCAGACAATCCAGGCAGTCTACAAACATTTTTGACAACTTTTTCGACACACATCGCACCATCAAAAAAACAGTCACCTCAGATGGATTAACAATTAATGTAAAACCCTTGCCTACCCCTGAACCAGATAATTTTTCAGGCTTTGTCGGCAACCTGGATATGTCGGTTTCCGCATCGGAAAAGACCGTTAACGTTAATGACGGGGTTACCATTAAGACTGTGTTGAGCGGAACCGGAAACCTGAAAACAGCAGGCGATCCCGAAATAAGCCTCCCCCCGGATTTTGACGTTTTTGATCCGGAAATAACATCCAATTATTCGGCAACATCATCGGGACACAAGGGAACAAAAACCTATGAGCAACTGATTATTCCAAGACATTCGGGAACATTTGAAATACCACCAGTCGAGTATGTCTATTTCGATCCAGCTATTGGTCAATACAGAACTCTTCGAAGCAGACCTATTGTTATTCAGGTGGAAGGAGAAGGTCAGGAACAAACAGAAAGTACAACAAGTGTATCAAGACCGGGTGCGAGCAACCGTGAAAGCGTTCAATTTTTGGGACAGGACATCCGCTACATTAAAACAAAAACGGAAAAGCTTAAACCGGCCAATACATTCTTTTTTGGATCATGGAAATTCTATCTCGGATACATTATACCGTTTGCTTTGTTCGTGGTCATCTCCATTCTCTACCGGCAAAAGATTAAAGAAAATGCCAATTTACAGCTCAAAAAGACCAAAAGAGCCAATAAAATGGCACGCAAAAGACTGAAAAAAGCTGCCCGTAATCTGAAATCCGGTTATAATGAAGCCTTCTATGAAGAATTATCCAAAGGGTTATGGGGCTACCTCAGCGACAAACTGGTTATACCCATTGCCGACCTTTCACGAGACAATATACGACTTGAACTTGATAAGCATGGAGCAAATCAGGATAACATTGACAAACTCCTCGATATACTCGACGCATGCGAATATGCACGCTATTCGCCTGCAGGCGCCGACAGTCAACGCGAAAATCTTTACAAAGAAGCGATCAATGTTATCAGCCGTCTGGAAAGAAGTATTAAAAAGAAAGTTGTTTAAATTAAAAATCATGAAAGCCATTATATTAACACTCACATTATCATTTATTTTCGGAATAAATACTTTCTCCCAGGATGACCGCTTTAAGCAGGGAAATGAGCTATATGCCAATGGTAATTTTGAAAAAGCCATTGAGGTGTATGAAAGTATTCTTCAGTCGGGACTCGAGAGTCCGGCTCTCTATTACAATCTCGGAAATGCCTATTACAAGACGGGAGAACTGCCCGAAGCCATTCTCAACTACGAACGAGCTTTATTGCTGGCACCGCAGGATGCAGATATCAGATACAACCTCGAATTGGCCTATGAACAAACAGCAGACAAAATTGATAAAGTGGAAGTTTTCTTCCTGACCAAGTGGTTCCGCAGTATTCGAAATCTGAACGATTCGGACGGATGGGCTGTTTACTCGATAATTGCATTTGTTCTTTTCCTGATTGGTGCAGGTTTTTATCTGTTTGGAAGGAGTTCGGCAACAAAAAAAGCCGGCTTTTCGCTGGCTGTTATATTCCTGATTATCTCCGGAACAAGCTTTGGCTTCTCGTCGCACCAAAAAGAAAAACTGGTTGACCGGAGGCATGCTATCATCTTCACCCCTACGGTCAATATAAAAAGTTCACCCGACACAAGCGGAACCAACTTGTTTGTATTGCACGAAGGTACCAGGGTGGAGCTTATCTCAAAACTCGGAGAATGGTGGAATGTTCGCCTCCAGGATGGAAGCGAAGGTTGGATACATGAATCGGATGTGGAGGTGATTTGAGGGTAAGGTTGAGGTTGAGGTTGAGGTTGAGGCTGAGGTTGTGTTGAGACAGGAAAAAAGCCCGGTTTTCCCGGGCTTTTTTCTGTCGATAAATTTATTTTACAATTATTTTTTGCAATTTCGTGGTTCAGGCAAACAAAATGGCATTTACCATTTTTAAAGATACAATTATAAAGAAAACTACTCTCCCTCCTCGTTTTCTTATACAATTCAAAACGATTACTCTTCAAACCCAAGCTTCTCCAAAAGTGGTTCTATAGAAGGCTCCTGACCCCGGAATTTCTTATATTGCTCCATTCCTTCACCCTCACCAACTTCTGCAAGACAGTGCTTCCGGAATTTGGCTGCCAGTTCTTTATTAAATATGTCCCCAGTTTGCTTAAAAGCATAAAAAGCATCTGCATCAAGAACTTCGGCCCATTTGTATACATAATAGCCGGCCGAATATCCGCCACTGAAGATATGCGCAAAATAGGTAGAACGGTAACGGGGAAGAATTTCCGGAATCAGACCGATCTCATTCATTGATTCATCCTCAAAAGCATTAACATCCTCCACATTAACCGGATGCTGAAGTGTATGCCAGTCCATATCAAGCAACGACGCTGCCAGATATTCCACGTTGGCAAATCCCTGGTTGAACAAGCTACTGTTCTCAAGCTTTTCAACCAGCTCGTCAGGAATGGTTTCACCTGTTTGGTAATGCTTTGCATAATGACGAATTACCTCCGGTTCTGCAGCCCAATTCTCCATAATCTGAGAGGGAAGTTCTACATAATCGCGAGGTACTTCACCGGCAGTGCGGTCATATTTCCCTTTAGTAAAGAGTCCGTGCAGAGCATGTCCAAATTCGTGGAAAAGGGTATTCACCTCGTCCCAGCTCAATAAAGAAGGAGTGGTTCCGGTAGGTTTGGTGAAATTACAAACAATGGATGACAGTGGAGCAATGCGTTCATCCTTTTCATGATCCCAGCCAGCTCCTCTGAAAGAAGTACACCATGCCCCCACACGCTTGCTTTCACGCGGAAAATAATCAAGGTATAACAATCCAATATGTGAACCGTCATTTTCCTTTACCTCAAAAACCTCGACATCCTCATGATAAACAGGGACGTTGTCAAGCTTTTCAAAAGTAATTCCATATAGTTGATTGGCTACCCAGAACATTCCGTCGCGCACATTCTCAAGCTGAAAATAGGGTTTCAGTTGTGATTCATCCAGGTCATACTTTTGTTTCCGCAACTTCTCGGCATAGTACCACCAGTCCCATGGCGCCAGGTCAAAATCTCCACCTTCGCTATCTATAATGGCTTGCATCTGCTCCCTTTCTTCCTTTGACTTCTTCAATGCCGGCTCCCATAATTTAAGCAGAAAATCATATACCTTTTGTGGTTCTTTGGCCATATTAACGTCAATCACATAATCGGCATGATTTTCAAAACCTAACAATTGAGCACGTTCTGCACGAAGCGCTACCATTTCCTTAATAATATCCTTATTATCATATTCGTTTCCTCTGTCACAACGCATGAAATAACCCCGGTACAACTTTTCACGAAGATCGCGGTTTTCGGCATAGGTCAGGAATGGTAACATACTTGGTTTTTGAACGGTAAACAGCCATTTTCCTTCATGCCCGGCCTCAGTGGCAGCTTCGGCGGCAGCTTCTTTCACTCCTTCAGGCAAACCGGCAAGATCAGTTTCATCTTCAATAATCAACTCAAAATTTTCGTTGGTTTCGGCCAGCAAATTCTCGCCAAATTCAAGCGTAAGAGTAGACAAACGCGTGTTTATCTCCTTTAGTCTCTCCTGATCTTCCCCTTCAAGCAAGGCTCCATTACGTACAAAATCTTCATAATATTTGGTAACCACCCTTTTCTGAGAGTCATCCAACTCAGAAGACTCCAGATTTTCATAAACCGACTTTACCCGCTCGAAAAGTTTCATGTTCATCATTATGTTATCGTTATGCTCCGACAACATGGGAGAAACTTCGCGGGCAATAGCCTGGATACTGTCATTGGTATCCGCCGACCTCAAGTTAAAGAAAACACGGCTGACTTTGTATAAAAGCTTTCCCGACTGGTCGAAAGGAAGAATGGTATTTTCAAAAGTCGGTGCCTCACTACTATTAAC
Source organism: Anaerophaga thermohalophila str. Valhall (assembly GCF_000250735.1). Classification (GTDB taxonomy): domain Bacteria; phylum Bacteroidota; class Bacteroidia; order Bacteroidales; family Marinilabiliaceae; genus Anaerophaga; species Anaerophaga thermohalophila_A. The sequence continues at coordinate 11,795 of NZ_AHZV01000155.1, read as the reverse complement.
AATCGCATCAATTTCAGCTTCGTGGTGTTTTATCCCTTCTTTAAAAGCAGGCATATAATGCGATTCATCAATTTCATTAAAGGGAGGCGTTTCAAAAGGAGTATCATACACGGTAAAGAAGGGATTGGTTTTGTCCTCCGTCTCCGATTGACAGGCTGTCATAAATAAAAGAGCCATAGGTAAAAGAAAAAATTTCCTCATAATTAAAATTTTTAGTAGCCCGGAAACCGATAGATATCTTACTGAATCACAGGCTCAGGTTGAATTTTACAGTTTTTAGTTACATGACTATCAAAAATACACAAAATGATTAAAACGGACAATGACTTATATTAGAATGAGAGAATGAGAGAATGGGAGAACGGGAGAATGATATTATGATGCAATGGTTAGAGAGTGAAAATGGTGGATATAAGTGTAGATCAGCCGTATGTTCCGAGAGCGGAGCCAACTCAGGTCTGGCGAATTCTTTAACTCTCGCCTCCCACGGTTTAGATACTTGTAAATCTGTTCAATGTTGCTTTGTCCTCATGAACGACGAAATGAAAGCCCCTCGATCGGAATCGAGGGGCCGCAGTTTCTTTATCGTAGATTAGTAATTCCCGGGCAAGTCCCCAAACAAATGGAAGTACTTTTGTAGACAGACACTAATCTGCTTATATCAAATCAATGCTTCGTTTCACAAAGCGGTTCAGAGCCTCACCTTTCAGCATATTATTGGAAAGAAGAGCCAGGTCAATTAATTGCGAAACCAGTTTATTTTTGGAAGCAAAATCTTTCAGAGCTTCTTCTTTCTTATTTTTCAGCTCGCTAATTTTCTTTTCAACATCTTCCAGTTCTTCTTTTTCAGCCTGGGGAACTTCTTCATCTTTCTTGCCTTCTTTTGCTTTTTCCAGCTCGGATTTTCTTGCCTCCAGACTTTGCATTTTGCTTCTTAAGCTGTTAACGGTTTCGCCTGCTTCTTTTTCACAATCGTCTACAATGCGACGGATAAGTTTATGATTTCCGTTGACAACAAGATTGTAACTATCCGGCATATCGCCATAGAACATCATCGGGCCACCGCCGGTCTGGCTCATCTCCTTCATTCTCCTCATAAATTCCTGCTGAGTTATCATAACAGGCTTATCCTGGTCTGATAATGCTTCAAAAGATACCACAAAATTGGCCTTTTCAATGTTCGGAACCTGAGACTTGAAAATGGTGGTAAGGTTATCTTTCTCTTCATCTGAGAGATTCAACTCATTCTGCTCTTCTTTGGGAATAAGCTTTTCTGGAACATCACTGTCCACTCTTACAAAGCGTGCTTTTTCAAACTTCTGTTCCAGATGGTTGATAAAATGGGTATCCAGTTGCCCGTCCATCAGCAGCACATCATAACCTTTGTTTTTAGTCAGCTTCTATGAAGGAGAACTGATCTTCCTTATCAGTTGCATATAAATATACAAGTTGTTTGTCTTTATCGGTCTGATTATCTTTTATGATGTTCTTATATTCTTCAAAAGTAAAATACTTACCGTCGGTATTTTTCAGCAGAGCAAATTTTTGGGCCCGATCATAAAATTTTTCATCGGTGAGCATTCCATACTCTATGAAAATTTTCAGATCGTCCCACTTTTCTTCAAATGAGTTCCGTTCGTTGCGGAAAATTTCATCCAGGCGGTCGGCTACTTTTTTTGTAATGTGGCTGGATATCTTTTTTACATTAGAATCACTTTGAAGATACGATCTGGAAACATTAAGCGGAATATCCGGCGAATCGATCACCCCGTGTAGAAGCGTAAGAAATTCAGGAACGATTCCTTCCACCGAATCGGTAACATATACCTGATTACAGTATAACTGTATCTTATTCCTCTGTATTTCGATATTGTTCCTGATCTTTGGAAAATACAGAATACCGGTAAGGTTAAACGGATAATCTACATTCAGGTGAATATTAAACAGCGGGTCTTCGGCCATGGGATAAAGATCGCGGTAAAACTTCTTGTAATCTTCATCCTTCAGATTGGCCGGTGGCTGTGTCCACAGGGGATTTGTATCATTAATAATATTGTCCTCCTCTGTTTCGACCTCCTTGCCGTCTTTCCATTCGGTTTTTTTGCCAAAAGCAACAGGAACCGGAAGGAAGCGACAATACTTTTTCAAAAGACGATTAATCTCGTCTTTATTGACAAAATGCTTGTTTTCATCATCAATATGCAGAATTATGTCGGTACCCCTCTCCTTTTTGTCGATTTCTTCGATGGTATATTCCGGACTTCCGTCACATTCCCATTTCACTGCCTGTGCGCCTTCCTGATATGAGAGTGTATGAATTTCAACTTTTTTCGAAACCATGAAAGATGAATAAAAGCCCATACCAAAATGTCCGATAATGGCATTGGCATCTTTTTTATACTTTTCAAGGAAATCATTGGCACTTGAGAAGGCTACCTGGTTGATATATTTATCAATCTCTTCGGCTGTCATGCCAATACCCCTGTCGGAAATGGTTATGGTTTTTTTCTTCTCGTCAAATGAAATACGAATGGTAGTATCTCCCACCTCGCCTTTGTAATCGCCAAGGCGTGCAAACGTGTTCAGTTTTTGCGTGGCATCAACCGCATTTGAGACCAACTCACGCAGGAAAATTTCATGATCGGAATAAAGATATTTCTTGATAATTGGAAAGATGTTCTCAGTACTTACACCAATTTTCCCTTTTTGCATAGCTGTAATTGTTTAAATGGATTATACAGAATTTTGCGTCAGAAAAAACAAAGGCTATGCCAAAGGTCAGATACTGACAGATAGACAGTCGTTACAGATTAATCTGTCAGAAAGGAAGCTTCTTCATGGTCGATCCGGGCAAGGAGGTCTTCAATGCTCCTTAATTTATGGGTTTTCCCCGAAGGTCCTGTTAGCAGATATTCACGATGCCCGTCGGATTTAATTTCCACCTTAAATCCTGAAAACGGCTCATCCGAAGCAGCAAAACCTCGTCTGGCCAGGGCACGACTCACCCATTTGTATTCAATGCCCTTTCCGATAAGACGAATGGTCTTAACTTGCTGTTTGCCAACGGTAAACTGACCTGTATTGTTATCGAACAATATCCCCTCTCTCTCAAAGAAACGCCTGAATTCATTTGAGAGAACAAGGTCTTCGGGGGTACCGGTCTCCATGTCTTTCCCTTCTGCCAGAAGCCAGATTTTATCAGCCATTTGAAGAGCCAGGTCGAGATCGTGTGTTGACAAAAGGATGCCCTTTTTTCGTTCATGAGCCAGTTTTCGTAAAAGATGCATTATTTCAATACGACTGGGCAAATCCAAAAAGGCCGTAGGTTCATCAAGTACAATAAGCGGTGTTTCCTGCACGAGTGCCTTTGCAATCATTACTTTTTGACGCTCTCCGTCACTTATGTTGGTAATCATCCGTTCTTCGAACCCTTCGAGGCCAACAGCAGTTAAGGCATCCTGTACTTTCCGGGCATCCGAATGTTTCATTCGTCCGAAGAATCCTGTATAAGGCGTACGCCCCAGCGAAACCAGGTCAAAAACCGTCATATTTGAAACAACAATGCGTTCGGTCAAAACCACGCTGACAAGCAAAGACATTTGCCGGTTCGATATTGAAGAAATTGTACGATCTCCCAAAAAAACCTCTCCGCCAAGCATTGGAATAAACCCACACAAAGTCTGGAGTAAAGTAGATTTTCCGGAACCATTGGGACCTAAAAGGCAAACAAATTCACCAGCTTCAAGTTTTACATTAATCCCCGAATGAAGAATATGTTTTCCCTGCCTCGGATGATTATACCCGATGGAAAGGTTATTGGTAGATATTAATGGTTGATTACCTGATACATTTAATTGCATTGCACAATTCTTTAGTTGTCCTTCAATACTGTTAAATCCCGGGAATTCTCAAATTTCTACGTCGCAGTATTACTGAGATAACCACCGGAGCACCAATAATACTTGTGACCGCGTTAATGGGCAAAGCTCCGTCGAAGCCAGGCAGGCGTGCTATTAAATTAGAAAACAGAGCAACCGCCATTCCCGATAAAATAACTGCAGGGAGTAACACCTTATGATCGGATGTCCGGAAAAGCCCTTTTGTCAGATGCGGAACTGCCAGCCCCAGAAAAGCAATAGGTCCACAAAAAGCTGTAATAGAAGCCGTAAGCAACCCCGTGCATAAAATAATCAACAGCCTCGAAAGCCGGATATTGACTCCCAGATTGCCGGCATATTGTTCGCCCAATAACATAACATTCAACGGTTTAACAAGAAAAAAAGCCCCCAATAACCCCAACAAGACAACAGGAAATAACACCCACATCTGAGACCAGCTGACAGTTGAAAAACTACCCAAACCCCAAATTACATAAGCATGCACATCTTCCTTCATACTATAAAACTTCAGAATCCCAATTAAGGCAGATGCGGCATAGCCCACCATGATTCCCAATATAAGCAACATGGCATTATCTCTCAAATGTCGTGACAAAACGAGCACCAGAGCCAAAACGAGTGACGCACCGGCAAAAGCAGCCATCGCTACAGAAAGATGACCTGCCCAACCTAAATGACTCAGAGCTATTCCCCCAATCTTTCCGGCAAACAAAAGTACAATGGCAACACCAAGACCGGCTCCCGAACTAATGCCCAAAATGGATGGCCCGGCCAATGGATTTCGAAACAGAGTCTGCATTTGAAGTCCTCCAACGGCCAGTCCCGCTCCAGCCAATATTGCCGTTGTTGTCTGCGGCAGACGACTTTTCAGAACAATCAGTCGCCAACTCTCATTATCAGAGCCTTTCCCGACCAATATCTCCAATATTTCTTCAACGGGAATGCCAACAGAACCAAAAACAAGGTTGAGCAAGAACAATGAAAATGATAATAAAAACAAGATGGCCAACCAAAAAAAAGTGATCTGACGCCCCGACAAATATGTTGATAAAATTTTCTGCATGAATCATTCCTTCAGTAGGTGAAAATAAGCAGGTTCGTAGCCGGGAAAATGGTCCGGATGAAAATAGAATGCCAAATCTTTCAGGACAAGATCAGGCTCAATGATTCCTTTTTCAAAAAAACCGGAATAGTTTGTGTTGGTGACCAGGACATTTTCCTTCTTAAAAGCTTCAAAGCCGGTGTAACGTTCGTCCATCCGGGCAAGGTCAGACATAGTAAACCGGCCGGAATGATTGACTGTCAGTACCCAGAAGTCACTTGAATAAAAGTCGTTGAACACAGTTTCAAAATCCAATGCCAAAGAACCTGTTCCCGGGCGTTCACTATATAAATAATCTGCTCCCGCATCTTCAAAAAGCGTCGCCATAAAGCTGTCGCCGGCAGGCATGTACCAAACATCGTTAAAAAGGTAGCCGGTCATCACAGAAGATCTGTCAATGGTTCCTTTCACTTCTTCTTTAACGGTCTGGTAACGCTTCTCTATTTTATTAAAAGTGCCAAGCGCTTCATTCTCCCTGTCAAAAAATGCACTAAAGAAAATCAACCATTCTGCCCTTCCAAGAGGAGTAACCTCCAGATAACTGGCATCATTAATCACCAGCAATCCGGCATCGATAAGCGGGCCATACCGATTGTCTTTAAAAGGTGAGACAAAAACAAATTGAGGAGCAGAATCCAGCAACACTTCAACATCTGCAGAAGCAGCCATTCCTACATTCCTGATATTCCCCTCGCGAACCCCTTTCTGAACGAACGAATTGGAAATATACATGGGTTCAGCTACACTCCCAAGGGTTTCCAGCACCCCAATTTTTTCCGCAAACTCAATCTGTGTTGATGAAAAGGCCGACCAATTCCTGACCGGATACCGGACATAATCTATTTCGGCCGGTTTATATTTCACGGGGCACTCTCCTGGCCCAACCAAAACATACTTGCCTACCGCATCTGAATTCCATGGATCTTCTACATGAATCAGTTTTAAGTCACCATAATACGCAATAGAAAAACCCTTTGCATAGGCAGGCACATACAAGGAATCGGGCTCCTGTTCTTCAAAAAGGCCGGAAACTGTGTTTTGTTTGGTGCCGGAATAGCATGAAGAAAGCAAAACAATGAGTACAAGGCTGCTAAGACAATGTTTTAATACCATCACTTTATCTCCCGAAAGCTTTATGTTGGTTAAAGAAACCGTGTACAGGCAGGTCTTCTGGCTTTCCCTGTTGTAACGCCTTCCCGGAGACAGAATTCAATGATCAATGATCAATGATCAGAGTTCTCAATGATTAGTTATTAATGACGTAGTAACTTTTCCATCAATAATTTGGTAACTGATCATTGATCATTGGTAACTGATCATTGAACCTTGTTTCCAGTGGCAATTAATGTTACAACCATAAAACGGGATTACAGCTGCGGGTACAGCTCCGGACTCTCGGCACAAAATGCGGATCACCGGATTCCCTGTTAGGCATATAGCACCTGTTACACTTGTGCAAAATTACAATAATTCGCAACAATAACAACAACACTTATTCCCTGTTTCGAAGCTCCACATCCTCTATCAACATCCATTTGCCTTCCTGATAATCGAGAGCATCGTAAGAAAAATCGGGGCCGTAATAACTCCTGTCTCCTTCAAATACCGGTTCCATCGGGGCCAAATGGTCCATTGTAATCATTTTTTCCTTTTTGTCGTACCTCAACATCATTTCGGCCCGGTTGCTGTACTCAAAAACAAGTCTCTTCTTCAGGCGACCATTAATATTAAAGAGCGGGGCCCCGAAACACGGAGTACCTTCTTCGGAAAAATACAACGCATCCACAATTCGCATTTTTGAAAATGCATCGTTTCCGTTATATCCCAAAAGAGTATAATATGTTTTCTTGTTATGAATGACCGGGATAACATCATAATAAACAGCTCCATACCAATCGGGGTAAGATAGGTCAGAAAACTCCGGTTGACCGGTTTCTCTGAATTTGTCATTAAGCTGAAAAACTTTAACATCTTCATCTTCCTGATAAGTAGCAATAACACCATAAAAATGATGGTCTCCCATCCTTTCCTCAACATTCCATGTAACAATCTTCAACCCCTCACCAGGCAAGAGCAACGTTGAAAGTCCTGAAAATCCTGAAAAGTTATTCAGGAACAACTCCGCATTCTCCATTAAAAAAGCAATCCGCTGTTGTATTTCTGCAGAAATGGTAAATATTGCTTCCTCCCCTCTTGTCCTTGAAAGAATAGCTAAGTTAACCTCTGTTTCAAGGTCAGGAATATTCAATAGCTTCTCTTTACCGGAATATATATCGAGATACACGATGGTATCTTTATCAAACTGCTTTTCCTGCACGGAAAGTGACCATTCGTCTTCGAACTGCAAAGAAATTTCTCTGGAGAATGCAAATGCCCTGTCTGCGTTATGATCCTGAAGACAATAAAGCAATCTGTAAGGTTGGGTCTCAAACGGAACAATTGCAGCAAAAACCGAAAATTGCCCGTTGAGACTGGTTTCGCCCTTCCAGCCGGGCAAAAGGGACACTGAATCGGGGTAAACGCCATCACTCTCGATGAACCCTTCTATAGAACGACGAAGAGATATTTCCGTGTAATCTTTTTCATTATCATCGGCATTCCGATATTTCTGCCATTCTGTTAAGAGCTTTTGATAATTTTGTCCGAATGCGGAAAACCCGCTCACATAAAAAAAAAGCAAAATCAGTACAGAACGACCAAACATACTTCAAAACTTTTAATTATCTATATTTTTAAATACTTTTGCATCTACAATTCAATCTAACAAATAGCATGCAAAACAACGATAACGATCAAAGAGAAAACAAAGAAAGAAAAAAAATGCCACGATTGTTACGGATAGGTCTGGGAATAATAATAGGTGGTGGTCTGGGATACGCCTACTATTATTTTATAGGTTGCAATGGCGGCACCTGTCCCATAACCAGCAATCCATGGAACAGCACCATAACGGGAATGGTACTGGGCCTGATATGGACAATCAAATAAATCTGCCGCGTTTCGAAATCAGTCCCAGTTCAGAATAACTTTTCCGCAATTTCCTTCCTCCATAATATCGAATCCTTTCTGGAAATCGTCGATATGGAAGCGATGCGTAATCATTGGAGATATATCCAGCCCCGACATAAGCATTTGTTCCATGTGGTACCAGGTCTCGAACATTTCGCGACCATATATACCTTTCAGAATTAGTCCTTTGAAGATAATTGTATTCCAATCGACAACAGTTGATGAAGGCAGAATGCCAAGTAAAGAAATTTTACCGGAATTGTACATGTGCGCAAGCATCTGATTAAATGCCGCTTCCGAACCGGAACATTCGAGACCGATGTCAAACCCAATCATTCCCAATTCATTAATCACATCGGTCAAACTTTCTTCCAAAGGATTAATAACTTTTGTAGCGCCCATTTTTCGTGCCAGCTCAGCCCGGTATTCATTAATTTCCGTAGCAACTACGTATCGTGCCCCTGCAAATCTGGCAACAGCTACACTCATACTGCCTATCAGACCTGCTCCTGTAACCAATACATCCTCTCCTATCAAGGGAAAAGAAAGAGCAGTATGCGTGGCATTCCCCAATGGGTCCATAATGGCCACAATCTCATCAGGAATTTGCGGATTTATTTTCATTACATTATTGGATGGTACTTTCACGTATTCGGCAAAGGCACCGTCAATATTAACACCAATCCCAACCGTTCTCTCACAAATATGCTGCCGGCCACGTCTGCAATTACGACAATGGCCACAAGCAATATGTCCCTCTCCGGTAACGCGGTCACCCTCCTTTACATTTGTCACTTCCGAACCAACCGCTGCCACATATCCGACATACTCATGACCGATAATCATAGGCGTTCTGATGGTTTTTTGTGCCCACTCATCCCACTTGTAAATATGAAGGTCTGTGCCACAAATAGCACTTTTGGTAACGTTAATGATTACATCATTATGCCCCGGTTCGGGAACTGGTACTTCCTTCATCCATATTCCCTTTTCGGGTTTTAGCTTAACGAGCGCTTTCATGGTATCCATAAGGTAAAATATTGTCTGTAAAAATCATTGTTCACTTGTATCGTCCGAATAACAAATTTACAATTCGGATTTTCTCAAAAAAACAACAAACATCAGGTTTGACCACCAATTTGTTTTATTTCGGATAATCATTCAATACTCCGTTAAGCTTTTACAGATGTCTGGTAAGTTAAAGACGCCCAATTTGGACGTCTCTACCTCTCATAATAAAAACTTTGCGTTATTGCATCTCTGCGTTTAAGCTTTTTTTAACTGACTATTGTGTTATAATACAGTATATCAAGATTGTAAGAAACGAGCAGGGCAAGGCTTACCACAACAAGAACAGGTATTAGTTCTAACATGCGAGTTCCATCCGACCGAAAAAATAAATTTTATACGGATGAATCACCTTACAAATCTAACGATCTATTGTCATTAATAACGTCAAAATTTACCGGATATCCATAATTTCTTCTTCCAAAACAGATTGATTTATGCGGTCGAGATAATTATAAAATTCAATCTGTGAGCGAAAAGGTAACTCGCCCTTAGCCGGCTTTTTAAGATGATTATTCAGATCGTTATCAAGGATGCGCGCAGCACTGGTATCCTTCCACTGAAGCAAAAACATTTCTTTGAGCTGATTTTTCAGTTTTTCGTCATACACCGGGCAAGCCACTTCCACTCTTCTGTCGAGGTTGCGTGTCATCAGGTCGGCAGAGGCAATATAAACCTTTTCTCTTTCACCGGTACCGATAATATAAAACCGGCTATGCTCAAGAAGACGATCAATAAGTCCGATGCATGGAATCGGCTCTGAATTTTTATCGAAATCGGGAAGCATTGAAAACATTCCCCGCACGTTTAGCCGCACATCGACACCTGCTCGCCTGGCAGCATACAATTTTCGTATCATTTTATAATCGGCCAGGTTATTCAGTTTAATCCACAGGCGGGCATCCCCTCCCTCTTTGGCTATTTTTATCTCTCTGTTGATTAATTCGGTTAGTTTCTTCCTAAGATAAAAAGGAGAAACCAACAAATGGCTATATCGTGAAATCCGGTAATTCCGATCAAAAAAATCAAAAACCGAAGCCACTTCTTTGGCAATGCCCTCATGAGCTGTCATCAGCAGATGATCACTAAATACTTTGGCACTGTCTTCATTGAAATTACCGGTTCCAACGCAGGCATAACGAACCAACCTGTTGCCTTCCTTCCTTTCAACGAGGCAAAGCTTGGAGTGTACCTTCAATCCTTTTACACCATAAATGACTTTAACGCCGGCATCCTGCAGCTTATTGGCCCATTTTATATTGGGCAGCTCATCAAAACGGGCCTGTAATTCAAGAACGGCGGTAACCTTTTTCCCATTACGGGCAGCATTGATCAAAGCGTCCATAACGTTGGAATGCTTCGCCACGCGGTATATGGTTATTTTTAATTCCCTGACCAACGGATCGATACTGGCCTCACGGAGAAAATCAATAAAATGGAGAAAAGAATGATAAGGAAAATGAAGCAATATATCCCTCTGAGACAATACGGGAAATATGGACTTACCATTTGGATAATGCTCATGTCGGAGTGGCGGTAAAGGTTCATACAACATGTCAGGTCCCCCTATTTTAGGGAAGTCCATAAAGTCTTTAAAATTGTGGTAACGTCCCCCCTGGATAATGGCATCATCTTTTGTGAAATGCAACTTTTTTAACAATATCTCCAGTAAATCATCGGGCATTTCCTTGTCATAAACAAACCTTACAGGAGGGGCGTCTTTCCTCTTTTCAAGACTTTGAGCAATTGCACTCACGTAACTCTCTGATATATCATCATCTATATCAAGCTCAGCATCGCGGGTGAGCTTAAAGGTATACGCACCAATTTCATCAAAATCAAACATATAAAAGATATCTTTCAACTCGAAGCGAATGACATCATCAAGAAGTAAAATGCAGGTTGACCGCTCATTGGATGGAACAATAAAAAAGCGCCCCAACGCATCAACCGGTAGTTCAAGCAATGAATAAATGGCTTTCCCGGTAGCGTGATTTCTGAGGATTACACCTAGATAAATGGCATCATCTTTCAAATCAGGTAAATTTCTTCGCTTTGAGATAATGACGGGCATAAGCTTGGGCCTAACTTTATGCTCAAAAATACGCCTGACGTACTCTCCCTGTTTGTCATTAAGTGATTTTTCATCAAGCATGTACACGTTATGTGCTTCCAATTCCCGGATGATCTGCTCGTATGTGCGTCCAAACTCAACCCCCTGTTCTTTTACCAGGCGGTTTATTTCACGAAGCGTTTTACGGGGTGATGTCCCGTCGAATTCTGTATCCTTACCAAGCTGCACCAAACGTTTCAGCAAAGCCACCCGCACCCTGAAAAATTCATCCAGGTTATTGGAATAAATACCCAGAAACTTGATCCTTTCTATCAGGGGAACTTCCTTTCGTGAGGCCTCCTGTAATACTCGGGCATTAAAATAAAGCCAGCTTAATTCTTTGGAACGATATTTTGAGTACAGCATATACTTTGATGTTAAGTGGTCGTGCAATAGAAAAACTAAAATATATACATTTTGTTGATTTGTTCCAAAAAATAATAGGAACCTGATTTTTTATTGTTGGGTTAATATTATTGCAATTTGAACCTTTTTTGAAAAAAGGAGTTTTATATCTTAATAGTTTTTTAAAATGACTCATGAGTTCACTACTAAGCGTCTCATTTTGTCAATCTCATTATTGAGTTTGGTATAATAAGACATA